>JALVDO010000320.1 GCA_027008975.1 Saprospiraceae bacterium
AAGGCAGGTTGGGAAAACTACATTGATAAAAAAAATACTTGAAGGGAAAGAATATCTATTTTTGGACGCGGACGACCCTTCGATAAGACAATTACTTTTAAATCCAAATACAGAAGAAATACGAACCATTCTCGGAGAAAATACGATCGTCTTTATTGATGAAGCACAACGAATAGATGGAATAGGTTTAACCCTCAAAATTATTACTGACCAATTTAAAAAAGTTCAATTATTTGTTTCAGGTTCATCGTCTTTTGATTTAGGGAATAAATTAAACGAACCATTAACAGGAAGAAAATGGGAATATGAGTTATTTCCAATATCTTGGGAGGAATTTGAAAAAAAAGAAGGTTTTGTAAAATCCGAACAACAATTAGGGAATAGATTATTGTTTGGATTTTATCCCGAAGTCCTTAATAATAAAGGAAAAGAAAGAACAACATTAAAAAACTTGGTAAGTAGTTATTTGTATCGCGATATTCTTTCATTTTCAGAAATCAGAAAACCGGAAATTTTAGATAATCTATTATTGGCACTTGCATTACAAGTAGGAAGTGAAGTAAATTATAATGAACTTTCAAGAACAATAGGTGTAAATAAAATTACAATTCAGAAATATATTGACATACTTGAAAAAGGATATATTATTTTTAAATTGAACAGTTTTAGCAGAAATCTAAGAAACGAGATAAAAAGAAACCGAAAAATTTATTTTTATGACAACGGGATTAGAAATATGATTATAGGAAACTTTAATCCACTTAAATTAAGAACAGATGCCGGAGCACTTTGGGAAAACTTCTTGATTTCGGAAAGAAGAAAACAAAATATTTATAAAGAAACATTTGCAAGAATGTATTTTTGGAGAACTAAGCAACAACAAGAAGTTGATTATATAGAAGAGAAAAATGGAAAAATTTATGGATTTGAATTTAAGTGGAAAGTTAAATCAAAAATAAAATTACCAGAAACATTCATTAAGACATATGATGCAGAAAGCAAGATAATTGATAGAAATAATTTTAGAGAATTTGTGATAATAAAATAGCCAACGTTTGAATGCCGGGAGATGTAATTTTCTGATAACCGAATGCTTCCATTATTCACCGAATCACAGCAACATCCCCTGTTGAAAATTTGTGTTTGACAATGCCAAACTCCGCTACGGAGAAGGAGATGACATATAAGTAAACGCCATCCGAAACCCTGCGGCCTTTCCAGTAACCATCCCAGCCCTCCTCTATATCGGACGTCTCAAAAATGGGTGCGCCCCAGCGGTTATAGATTTTCATATTAAAATCCAATAATTCGCATTGCGCATAAGCGCGCAACACGTCATTGATGCCATCATCATTAGGAGAGAAGGCATTGGGCACAAAAAAATCACAGTCAATGCAGTTGTAGAAATCAATCGTCACCTCGTCTGCTTTTTCGCAGGTGCCATTGCTTAGCGTTACCGAATAAGTACCCGGTTCTGAGACCTCGATGGAGGAGTTCTCCGATCCGGTACTCCATTGGTAAAAGAGGTCGGGGGTCGTAGCATCAAGAGTGATGGTGCTTTCGTAGCAGATGGTTGTGTCCGGGCGGAGCACTTTATCCGGTATGGGAATAAGATTGTAATCGACGGTGATGGTGTCTTTAATTGGACAGACAGGGTTGACTGCGTTAACAAAAACGCTATAAGTGCCTGCCTCGGTAATCGTCCTGATTGGTTCGCCGTAGCCGTCATTCCAGGTGATGGTTGCATTCTGGAAGGAGGCATTTAATACCAGCGTTTCATGTTCACAAAGTGTCGTGTCATTCCCAAAAAAGCTAAAGGTCTCTTCCTCAAAAAGTGATACATCATCAACATATAGATAATCGTCGACGGAGGAGTGACTGCATTTTGCGACTCCTTTGAACATCAGGTAACGAATATCTGTTTCGGGGATAATACAAACGCGAAAAAATTTGTAATATTCCGAGTTGCTGATACGGGGTGTCTCGAATAGCAGTTGTACATTTGGGAAATACTCGGGGTCGAGCGATGCTCCGTATGGGGAGAAGCCTGCAATCCCGGCAGGAACCTGCTCCAGCCCATAAACCTGCAACCCTGCACAATAAATTTCATCCCACCAACGGTTTTTTGCCCAAAAGGAAAAGACATAGTGTTTTCCCGCTATCATGGGTTCTGCTAATTTGGTACCTATGGCATCAATTTGGGTGACGCCATTATCAAAAGAGACGGGATTTATCCAAAAGCCAATGGCAACCACTCCATCGCCCGAATGGGGTACTGCCTGAATAACATTGTTGAATCCATTTACATAATATTCAGGAAAACCATTGACGTAATCCCATCCGATGGTGGTGTATAAATTGTCGTTATTCATCGGTGGACCCGAATGTTGCTCGAAGTCACCATTGACAATGAGATTCTGTGCGTTACAAAAAAGAGGGATGAGAAATAGAACGACAATCAGGTAAGTTTTGTTAATCATAGCCAGGTAATTTTATTCCATAAATACGAAACCGGAGGGAATGACCCCCGCGCTAAAGGATGTTTTTAAATGCCCTCCACTATCGTAAATAAAGACGGTTCCTTTCTGCACGAAATCTTTAGCATCTGAGACGACAATGTCTCCATTCTCGGGATAAATACCAAGACCATAGCTGTTTTTGCCCTCCAAAAAGACGATGGGGTTATCAGGTAGAACGATGCTATTAATCGGTAGCCTGTAGATGTCTTTCTTTAGAAAATAAAGGGTATCCTTTGATTTGTTAAAGGCTAATTTACAACTAATTCCCGACTCGTAGTCGGAAAATGGTAAATTTTTTTTGACAGATTGTGTTTGTGGGTCGATAAGGTAAAGCCCTCCGTAGGCATTATTGTCTTCCGACCCACGACAATAAACCCAAAGATTGTTCTGCTTATCCAAAGTAATGTCGATGGGGTCGTAGCCGACGGTGATGCTGTCGGTTAGCATATCTGTTTGTGGGTCGATGATGTAAATTTGATTTTTCAGGCGGGTGCGGGTATCCCATGGTGCGACGACAAAGACCTTCCCACTGACCATCGTCATTCCCTCCGTCCAGGACGGAATGGGAATGGTGCCGGCAATGGTATTCGAGGAGAGATTGACGATAGAGATGGCATTGGCGTACAGGTCGGAAACGTAGGCTTTGTCATCATCGATAAATAGCATATTTCGGGGAGAATTAAATCCCTCTATTTTGTCAATTTCAGCAAAGGTAGCGGTATCCATCACTTCAATGTATCCTGAGTTGTTTAGGATGGCGAAAGCTTTGTCCTGATGGAAATAAAAAGACTGGAAGACGTCGCCGAGTACCCGATCATTGGCAGCCTTGAAGAGTTTATCCGTGTAAGTGTTATCCTCCGGATTGTAG
>JALVDO010000321.1 GCA_027008975.1 Saprospiraceae bacterium
ATGCTCGTCTTGATGGTTATCTTTTGGTACTTTATGATTCGCCCTCAGATGAAGGCGCAAAAGGAACAGAAGAAGTTTGAGAGTAGCATTGAGAAAGGAATGGAAGTCGTGACCAATTCGGGCATTTTGGGTAAAGTCACCAAGGTGGAAGACGCCATTATCACGCTTGAAGTGGCGCCCAAAGTTTATATGAAATTTACAAGGGGAGCTATTTCTAAAGACCTAACCAATGCGGTTTATCCTTCCTGATAAAATTGTTAGCTACTTAGGGAAGTTTTCGCCTGTCGATCGCCGGGTGTTTTTGATATGCATTGGCTTGTCAACTTTTTTTTGGTTTCTTAAGAAGATGTCCAATTCTTATCGAGTTACCTGGCCGGTGGAGGTTCACATTGAGCATCCTCCTGAAATCGACATGGAAACACCCCTTCCTAAAGACATTACCGTTGAGGTGAAAGGACATGGGTGGGATTTGATAGGTAATAGTAAGGTGATCGCTACATTTGAGCAGTCGAAACCCGGCACGCTTGCCATTACAAAGTATTTATTGCTAAAGGCAATTGAGCAGCGGATTCCTTCTTCTAAAGTTACGGTTGGCAAGTTATCAACAGATGGGTTTACGGTCGTTTTTGACTCGCTTGTCCAAAAGAGAGTTCCCATAATTATCGACTACCACCTCGAACTGCCTGAGCAGTTTCATCTACGGTCTAGCCCGACAATTCAGCCCGATTCTGCTTTACTGACTGGCCCTAAATCATTACTGGATACGATACAGATGGTAAAAACCGAACCCATTGTTTTTTTGGATATTAAGGAATCTAAGACAGTGAAAGTTCACGCGTTGCAGCCTAACCCTCAGGTCGTTGTCAAGCCGTCTGTTTTTGAAGTTACAATCCCCATTGAGTCAGAAACCGAAAAGACACTTTACGTTCCTTTGCAGGTGTTGAATGCCCCGGTGGATTCACTTTCGTCGGATAGTCTCGTTGTTTTCCCCGCTCGTGTGAATATAGCTTTTATGGTGGGACTGGGAGATTATAATAACGTTACCGCAACTGATTTTGAGGTGGTTGTTGACTTGTCGGGAGTGAAGAAAGAGACCAATAGTACATCCGCACCAATTTTGGTGAAGAAAAGCCCGGCTTTTGTGGAGCATGTGAAACTTTCGCCCAATTCTGCCCGTTTTTTTTATGTTAAAAGGGATACCTTATGATTTTAGAGAAAACCATACAGGAAATTCGCGAAACGGCTCGGGTCGAAGATGTCATTTCCGAATACGTTAACCTCAAACGGCGAGGAGTTAACCTGATTGGTTTGTGTCCTTTTCACAACGAAAAGACGCCCTCTTTCATCGTCTCTCCGACTAAGAATATTTTTAAATGCTTTGGTTGTGGACAGGCGGGGGACTCCATTAAATTCCTGATGGAACACGACCATCTTTCTTATCCGGAAGCACTAAAATACCTCGCAGCCAAATACGGTATCAAAGTCGAAGAGGAGGAGTTGTCTCCCGAAAAAAGAGCGCAGCAGCAAGTGGCAGACAGCCTTTTTTTGGTCAATCAATTTGCCTTGGAGTTTTATCAAAAGCAAATGATGGAGACGGATATGGGGAAGTCAGTAGGATTGAGTTATTTTAAGCAAAGAGGCTTCCGGGAGGATACCATTAAAAAGTTTGGGCTGGGCTATGCACCGGATGCCAAAGACCGACTGACGCTGACTGCACAACAGCAATCCTATAATATTGAACTGCTGAAGAAATTGGGATTGACCTCCCGTTACGGAAGTGATTTTTTTCGTAATAGGGTCATGTTTCCCATCCATAACCTATCGGGGAAGGTTGTGGCATTTGCCGGAAGAATCATGGCAAAGGATGTCAAGGCTCCTAAATACGTCAATTCGCCGGAGACGGAAGTTTATCACAAAAGTAAAATTCTCTATGCTGCAAATTTTGCGAAAGCAGCCATTCGGAAACAAAATGAATGCATATTGGTGGAGGGTTATACGGATGTTATTTCACTACATCAAGAGGGTATCGAAAATGTAGTTGCATCCTCCGGGACATCCCTGACAACCGATCAAATTCGTCTCATTAAGCGCTTTACCCCCAATGTGAAAATACTGTTCGATGGCGATGCTGCCGGTATTAAAGCGGCGTTGCGTGGCGTCGATATGCTGCTCAAGGATGATTTGAATATCAAAATTGTGATACTACCGGACGGAGAAGACCCCGATTCTTATCTCAATAAAGTGGGTGTGAATGCCTTCAAGGAATACATCAATTCACAGGCAAAGGATTTTATCCTATTCAAGGCAAAGTGGCTATTGGAACAAACCCAAAATGACCCCGTTGGTCGCTCGGGTGTGATTAAGGATATTGTGGTGAGTATTGGCATGATTCCCGATCCCATCAAACGCAGTATTTTTGTCAAAGAATGCGCTCAATTGTTCGGTGTTGAAGAAAAACTATTGGTGAATGAAACCAACAAAGCACTAAGCATCCGAATTAAAAAGGAAAAGCAGGAGCGCGAGGTCACAGCAAGAAGGTTGGAGCGAGAGCGGCAGCGGGCAAAAAACGATTTGGTGGGAGATTTTCCTACGGAAGCGCCTCCTGTTACCGATGCTGACTTTCCCGATGCCGAGCCACCTTATCTCGAAACGGAGGACTTTCCTGCTGAAAAGCCGCCGGAGGAAGCGCCGTCCACCGTTGTTACCGGAAATGAATTTCAGGAAAAGGACATTGTGCGGATTTTAATAGAGTTTGGGCACAAGGAATTGGCCGTCGAGGAAACCCCTACGGTTGCGCACTACATACTCGCCAATATCGAAGATGTCATTGAGGATTTCGATAACGGGCTTTACCTTTCCATCGTCAAGGAAGTACAACAGTTGCTCAATGAAGGCAAGGATTTTGATACCGCTTATTTTATTAACCACACCAACCCGAAGGTTGCTACTATGGCTATCAATCTAATTACTTCCCCTTATGAATACAGCGAGAATTGGGCGAAAAAAGATGTATTCCTATCCCAAAAAGACCCCTCCGAGAATTTTATTAAAGATTCCGAAGCCGCTCTAATGCGCTTCCGCTTACAAAAAATCACCAAAATCTGCGAAAACAACAAAGAGAAAATCAAAGAGCTAGCCAAAAAAGGAAGTGAAGAGGAATTGGTGACTTTTATGAAAGTTCAACAAAAACTCATCGCTATCCGCAACGAACTCGCCGATAAATTGGGGACTGTTATTGTGAAGTGAGGGGTTGGAGCTTTTGTGTCAGAAAACAACCTTCAACAAGTCATTACTGCCTCACAAGATTTTCAATCATTAAGCCCCACAGGGGATTGGTAGCGGATTTTTATTGGTACGCGTTTGTAGGAGTTTATCCAAATTCAGGATTTAAGATCGGGGAGCTGACGGAGGAAGATCCCCGAGCTGGTTTTATAAATAGTAATTTTTTGAAATCTGCTCCCCTCATGCGAGTTAAGTACGCAAGGTGACAACTTCTTGGGAAGTTGTCACCTTGTTTGGGTTTTAATAATCCGATCCCCGAGCTGACGATAGGAAGATCGGGGAGCGAATTTTTATTGGTGCATTGAATTCAAATTCTGAAGGCTGTGGGAAACCTCCCAGCCTTAGGGAGGCAGGCCTCCCTCCTTTCAGTTGGGAGGCAGGCAGCCTCCCGAAAACGCTACTTTGGGTACAAATACCGCTACCAATCACCCTGCATTCCTGCCGAGGCAATTCAAATCCTCAAAAGCCTGCGTCAATCTCGCTACAAAACTTTCCTCTCCGGCTCTAAGCCACTTTCTTGGGTCGTAATACTTTTTATTGGGCTTGTCATCGCCTTCCGGGTTGCCTATTTGTGCTTGTAGATAATCTTTGTTCTTATCGACATAGTGACGAACGCCATCCCAAAATGCCCATTGCATATCGGTGTCGATATTCATTTTGATAACACCGTATTCGATGGCCTCCCGAATATCATCCCTCGATGAGCCGGAACCTCCGTGGAATACATAGTTGATGGGATTGTCTCCCGTTTTGAATTTCTCCTTCACAAATTCCTGTGAATTCTTCAATATGATGGGCTTCAATTCTACATTTCCGGGCTTATAGACACCGTGTACATTACCAAATGCAGCAGCGATGGTGAAACGATTGCTCACCTTGGATAGTTCCTCATACGCATAGGCGACCTCTTCCGGCTGGGTGTATAAACGGCTGCTGTCAATATCAGTATTATCAACGCCATCCTCTTCTCCTCCCGTCACACCGAGTTCGATTTCGAGTGTCATCCCGATTTTATCCATGCGCTTGAGATATTCCACACATGTTTTGACATTTTCCTCCAAGGGCTCTTCCGAGAGGTCAATCATGTGTGAGCTGTAAAGCGGTGTTTTTATTTGCTCGTAGTATTTTTCCCCGGCTTCAATTAACCCGTCAATCCAGGGGAGTAATTTCTTAGCACAGTGGTCGGTGTGCAGGATAACCGTGACGCCATAAGCTTTCGCCATGGTGTGTACATGAGCAGCACCGGAGATGGAACCTAAAATGGCTGCCCGCTGATTATCATTGTCAATCCCTTTTCCTGCGCAAAAAGAGGCACCTCCGTTGGAAAACTGGATAATTACCGGAGAATTCACCTTTTTGGCCGTTTCCATTACCGCATTCATCGAGTTGGTGCCAACGACGTTCACCGCCGGAATAGCAAAGTTATTATCGTTGGCATACTTAAATAATTCGGTTACTTCATCCCCGAATAAAACGCCTGTTCTGAATTTTGTGGACATATTTTTAGATTTTGCGCAAAGATAAGTTTTTAATTAGAATCTGAATTAGAATTAGAAAAATTTAAAATGGAAAATGAAAAATTTAAAATTTAAAATCGCGGATGCTGACCGATGGCGTCAGTAGTAGGATTTCGTTTACAAGACCAACTCCACTACTGACGAGGCTACGCCTGTCAGCATCTATCGATTTAGCCTTTCCACTTTAGCCTTTAGCCTACTGACGAGGCTACGCCTGTCAGCATCTATCGATTTAGCCTTTCCCCTTTAGCCTTTAGCCTACTGACGAGGCTACGCCTGTCAGCATCTATCGATTTAGCCTTTCCCCTTTAGCCTTTATACTTGAATTCACTCCGCTTCCTTCTCCGCCAAATACATTTCTGCATCCAACGCCGCCATACATCCGGTGCCTGCGGCTGTCACGGCCTGCCGGTACTTTTTATCCTGTACATCACCGGCGGCAAAGACACCTTCGATATTGGTATGTGTAGAATCGGGCTCGGTAATAAGGTATCCGGTCTCATCCATATCTAAAATTCCTTTGAAAAGGTCGGTATTCGGCTTGTGACCGATGGCAACAAAGAATCCTTGTGCTTTGATGACACTTTCTTCCTTTGTCTTGTTATTGATGACTCGAACGGCTTCCACCTCCTCTGCGCCAAGGACTTCTTGTGCTTCCGTATTCCAGTGGATTTCGATGTTTTCTGCAGCTTTTAATCGCGCCTGCATCGCTTTGGATGCTCTTAATTCATCTCTGCGGACGAGTAAGTGTACTTTTGGGCATAATTTGGCGAGATAAGTTGCTTCTTCAACGGCGGTATCACCTCCTCCTACAACGACGACTTCCATTCCTCTGAAGAAAAAACCATCACAGACGGCACAGGCTGATACCCCTTTATTCATCAATCTTTGTTCACCTTCGATACCAAGCCATTTGGCAGTAGCTCCGGTTGCGATGATAACGGTATCGGCAGTAATTGCTCTACCGCCTTCCGTCCACAATTGGAAGGGTTGCTTGGTGAAGTCAACCTTCCCTATTAATTCATACTCAACTCTTGTGCCAAAACGCTCTGCCTGCTTGCGGAAGTCTTCCATCATATCCGGTCCTATCACACCTTCGGGATAACCGGGGAAATTATCTACGTCAGTCGTCTGAATCAATTGCCCACCAGGATCTTTTCCCGTGAAAACAACAGGGTTCATGCTTGCTCTTGCAGCATAAATGGCAGCGGTATAACCCGCAGGTCCGGAGCCGATAATGGCACACTTCTCATGTTTTATTTCTTCACTCATTTATTATGTTTTTTTTTGCAAAAGTAGTTAATTGTTTTTTCTCAGTTTGTAAAATAAGTTACAAAAGAGGAAACGCTTATGATAAGAATAAGTTTTGCATACTTCAAAACAACTTCTTAATCCGTGTCATCGGTCCCGGACACATTGCCTGATGACAATTCATGCAGCTTTGTACAAAGGCGTGGTACTTTTGTTCCAAATCGTCCTCTGATGCATCTTTTAATGCTCCGATTGCCAGCGAAAATGAATTGGCAAACACTTTGAATTTATCTGACTTTGCATCATTAGGATCGGTAGATTCTGCCGAGTGGATATTTTCAAACTGCACCTGAAATGTGGGCTTTTTACCACTTTTCACCTGCGATTTGATACGCATGGCATCGTCAAACATATCCCGCATTAATAGGGCGAGTTCGCTATCTCCGTTCGGGTTGATAGGAGCCAGCGTCGCGCAGGCTTCTTTTTTTTCTTCAGTACTACAACTTATTGCTGATAACAATAGCAATATAATGACTGTGATTTTTCCGTTCATCTTAATAATGTTTTTAGAAGTTGCTTAGAAATAGCTCACTTAGCTGTAAAATCTCCCCATACCCATACCCATACGGGACAGTATTGTCGGGCGCGACAAGACTGTCCCGTATGGGTATTGGCGCGGGCACGCGCGTCCGTATGGATACTGGTATATTTTTCGCTTCAAGCAGCCATGCTTAAACAACTTCTTGGTGAAAATTCAATACTAATAAGCGCTATTGCAATCGCATGAAAAATTGAGGTTTTACTCGGCGAACCTTGGCGAAACCTATGCGGACTTTTTGTATCTTATCTTTTTATGCGATTGCCATATGATACGCACAAATCAAAGGACAAAAAATCAAAAAAACAACTATCTTTACAACTCTTTATTTTATGGGTTGTTTGTGATGAAGAATACTACAGGAAAATCGTACAATTGATATTATAAATAATGGCAAAATTTTCAATCAATATTAAGGAGGGCGTTGTCGAGAAAGGACAGAAAAATGATGTGATTGTCGGCATTGACTTGGGCACCACCAATAGTCTTGTTGCCTATATGCAAGACGGTCAGCCTATGGTGATTAAAGACGAAGCGGGGAGCAGTGCTCTGGTGCCATCGGTTGTTCACTTCGGGGACGATGGTGAGGTGATGGTTGGAAATGAAGCCAAGCGATACTTATTGACCAAGCCTGAACGAACGATTTATTCGACAAAAAGGTTGCTGGGTAAACAATACGATGATTTATTGGCTCATCGACAATATTTTGGTTATAAAATAATTGATAACGACGAAGAAGCGATGGTCAAAGTGCGGGTAGGAGATGTGTTTTATTCCCCTGTTGAACTTTCCGCTAAGATTCTAATTGCTCTTAAAAAAAGAGCAGAAAAGTACCTTGGGCAGGATGTTACCAAGGCGGTGATTACCGTGCCTGCCTATTTTAACGATACACAACGACAGGCTACGCGCGATGCCGGAAAACTTGCCGGTTTGGATGTGCTGAGAATCGTTAATGAGCCAACAGCAGCAAGCCTTGCTTATGGCATCCGGCAGAATGACGAAGAGCAAATTCTCGCTGTTTACGATCTCGGCGGAGGTACTTTTGATATATCTATTCTTCGATTACAGGATGGTATCTTTGAGGTTTTATCAACCAATGGGGACACCTATCTCGGAGGGGATGATTTTGACAAAGCCATCATTGACTATTGGCTGAATGAAAATGACCTGACCGAAACGGCTATCGCTGACGACAAAGCATTCTCGCAGCAAATACGCCTGTCCGCCGAAGAGGCAAAAAAAGCACTGACAACGGAGGATAAATTTACTACTGAAATAAACGGTCACTCCTATACCATTACGGTAGAAACTTTTGAGCAATTGATTCTCCCATTGGTCGAAAAAACGCTTGATGCCTGTAAAGGTGCTTTAGAAGATGCACAACTACAGCAATCTGATATATCAAAAGTACTGATGGTGGGAGGCTCAACGAGGGTGCCACTGGTGCAAAGGAAGGTGTCTGAATTATTTGAAAAGGAGGTCGATGCCAATATTAATCCGGATGAAGCAGTTGCGCTTGGAGCGGCTATACAGGCTGATATTCTTGCGGGTAACCAAAAGGATATTTTGTTGTTGGACATCACACCACTTTCTTTGGGCATTGAAACGGTTGGAGGCTTGATGGACGTGATTCTGCCCCGTAACTCAAAAGTCCCGGCCAAGGTCGGACGGCAATATACGACCTCTGTTGACGGACAGGCAAACCTAAAGGTTGCCGTTTATCAGGGGGAGCGGGATTTGGTCGCTGACAATCGAAAGCTCGGAGAATTTATTCTCAAAGGCATCCCACCCATGCCCGCCGGTTTGCCCAAGATAGAAATTCACTTTATCCTCGACGCCGATGGCATTCTGACCGTTCGTGCCAAAGAGCTGCGGTCGGGTGTTGAGCAAGCAATAGAGATTCGCTCTCAATATGGAATCTCTGAAGAAGAAATGGCGCGAATGCTGATTGATTCCCTGCGTAATGCAGAAGGCGATATGGCGGTGCGGGCATTGTTGGAAGCCCGGAACGAGGCGAATAATATTATCCTTTCCGCAAGGAGATTTCTAAAGCAGAACGATGGCATCCTTTCTGATGAGGAAAAGGCAATGACCATACAGTTACTCAACCGGCTTGAAGCCACCGCCAAAGACACAGACAAAGATGCCATTAATACCGCAATGGAGGCGCTTAACGAATACACCAATCCACTTGCTCACCGAGCGATGGATGCCGCTATCAGTACGGCCATGCAAGGGAAAAAAATAGAGTGATTATGTCCAAAAAGAACAAAAACAAACGCTTCGGCGTCGTCTTTTCTACAGCAGACGATTACGATTACCAGTATCAAAGCAATGAGTCTGAAGAGACGCTGCCTGTTGCCCAACAACGCCTTCGGGTGCTGATTGATCGCAAAAAACGCAGGGGCAAGGAGGTAACCCTCGTGACCGGATTTATCGGTGCAGAGGATGATATGAAAGCCCTCGCCAAACTGCTAAAAACAAAATGTGGAGTCGGCGGCTCCGCCAAAGATGGCGAAATACTAATCCAGGGCAACCACCGCGATAAAGTTGTCGATATTCTGTTGAAAGAAGGGTATTCGCAGACCAAGAAGTCCGGAGGGTAGCATGGCGTTCGATATTCAATCTCTTGTTTTTTATCCTTAGAGCATTTCTCATCTTTTGATTTAAGAACAAGGAACACCGATTAACGATTTTAGATTGAACGACCATTTTTCTACATCGAATTTCATTCTATTTAAAACTTCTAAAATCGTTAACCCTTGTTCGGTGTTCGATATTCTGTGTTTTTCCAATTCCAATTCTAATTCCAATTCCAATTCCAATTCTAATTCCAATTCCAATTCTAATTCCCTAAAAATTGCATACCTTTGCATAAAATTCCTAATTATGAATCGCCTATTATCCATTGCCGTTATCCTATTTTTATCGTATAAATCCATCGCGCAGCCACCTGCCCCTGATTTTACGGTGACTGATGTGAATGGTACCACTTACCACCTTTACGCCGATTACCTCGATCAGGGGAAGACATTTGTTATTGAATTTTTCTTTACGACCTGTCCGCCCTGTAATGCGATAGCACCTTATATTCCACCGTTGTATGAAAGTTGGGGTAGTGGTGCGGGTGATGTGGAGTTTATGGCGATAAGCGTACTGTCCACCGACTCCAATCAGGATGCGGCTGATTATCAGGAGAGTCACGGTCATGATTTCCCTGCGATTGGTGCCGACGGCGGCGCTCAGGCCGTGGTGCAAACCTATATGTCCGGAACGTGGGGACCTTTTGAAGGGACGCCGACTTTTGTCGTCATTGAGCCGGACGGGACGGTGCATTTTGATGTGAGTGGCGCAGGCTATCAGGGGACGGTTGACGCAGTAGATGCCGCAATAGCAGCGACGGGGGCAAGGAGGCCTTATGCGATCTCCGTCTTTGCGCGAACACCCGTTAATGATACGATTAGAGGTTATGAGGTGCTTTTGAATGAAGAATCCATTGGGCGGGTGACCTTGGATACCGCCGGGCGCTTTAATACAACCGTTTTCCTCGATGCAGATAGTACTTATACCCTTTCTTTGCAAAAGGATACGTTGTATAACAATGGTTTGTCAACCTTCGATATTATCCGTATGAGTAAGCATATTTTGTTTATTGATACCCTGGATGCCCCCTATCAATTATTGGCAGCAGATGTCAATGCTAGTGGAGGGATTTCTACCTTTGATATTATCAAAAACAGAAAATTAATCCTTGGTGTCGATACCGTTTTGACGACGAATAACTCGTGGAGTTTTGTCAGGGAGAACTACATATTTGCGACTCCTGAAAATCCTTATGCTGAATTTTATGAAGGTAGCCCGCAAAAATATATCTTTGTGCCTTCGGATATTCCGAACTTTAATTTTATTGGAATAAAAATCGGGGATGTCAATTATTCCGCCAACCCCGACTGATTTTATTCCGATTCAAAAAATAAATTATGTCGAAATACCTTTTATTGGCAATTTTCTCAATTGCATTGATTTCATGCGGTAGTAATACAACGGAGGCAGAACATGAACAGGCAGAAGCTGCGCATGAAAATGCTGAGCACGCTACCGAGCACAGTGAACACCAACATCAGGCTCCTCCCTCCAAATTGCATTACGATAAGGAAAAGCACCTGAAAAATATCAAGCAACTGACCTTTGGCGGCGATAATGCCGAAGCCTATTTTAGCTTTGATGGTACTCAATTGGTGCTGCAAATCACTAATAAGGACTGGGGGGTAGAATGCGATCAGATTTTCACCATGCCTATTTCGGGCCTGGGTAGCGCGGAAGCACGACCTAAGATGATTAGTAATGGAGAGGGACGGACAACCTGCTCGTATTTTATGCCGGATGGAAAATCCATAATTTACGCATCCACCTTTGAAGGTGACAAAAACTGCCCTGAAGCTCCGCACATGGAAGGCGGTAAATACGTATGGGCATTATTCCCTGACTTCGATATTTATCAGGCTGATTTGAATGGTAAAATTATCAAAAAACTAACCGATAGCCCGGGCTATGATGCCGAGGCGACTATCTCTCCCGATGGTAAGAAGATTGTCTTCACTTCTACTCGTTCAGGTGATATTGAACTGTATACTATGGATTTGGATGGCTCTAATGTGAAGCAGGTCACTAGCCAATTGGGCTACGATGGCGGTGCGTTTTTTACACCGGATAGTAAGAAACTAATCTTCCGTTCTTCACGACCTAAAACGGAGGAAGAAGTAAAGACCTACAAAGAATTGCTAGCGAAGAACTTAGTACAACCTACAGCCATGGAGTTGTATATGTGTAATGTTGATGGATCAGACTTGAAGCAATTGACACATCTCGGAGGAGCCAATTGGGCACCCTATATGCACCCGTCAGGCGAGAAAGTTCTATTTTGTTCCAATCACAAATCTAAATCAGGACGACAGTTTAATATCTTTATGATGAATCTTGACGGAACGGGATTGGAGCAAATCACTTACGATGGGGTGTTTGATTCCTTCCCCATGTTTTCACCTGATGGGAAGAAACTAGTGTTCTCTTCTAACCGCGTAAATGGTGGCGGACGTGATACCAATGTCTTTATTGCCGATTGGGTAGAATAAAGGAAGTTTGTTCAACCGCCAAGAAAAGACAGCGAAGCGTTGTCGAATCATTAAACACCTATGACGTAAGATAATTTTCGTAACTACTTACTACGAATGGAGGCATGGATACGGGTGCGTGTGTAGGATTACCATCCTATATCTTTTAGAAAGGAACAATGAACAGATGTCAG
>JALVDO010000322.1 GCA_027008975.1 Saprospiraceae bacterium
AAGCTAAGCAGGGTAAATCCGTACGACAAAGCAGCCATCAACCGCCTTAAAACTCAAATCCGAGAGGAAGCATTATTGCCGGAACGGGAATGGTTGTTGGCGAAGTTGGAAGTGCTGAGGTGAGTTTTTTGTAAATAAGTACTTTAAATCAACCTTATTTGCCAAAAAAATGTCAAATAAGCACTTTTAAACAACCTTATTTGTCAACTTTTTGGCAAATAAGGATTTTTTAGCTAAAAAAATAAGTTAAATGGCGGTGGCGACGGTTAAAAACCTAAACTTGTCAAAATCTAATGAATCACCAGCTGCCTAATCACATGCTGCCCCCCTTCCAAACCCACATCCACCCAATACAATCCAGCAGGTAAATCTGCACATTTGATGATACCGGAAAAAGCCTTGCCAAGCGTTCCTGCTTGTCGCTCTTGACCCGCTGTATCATAGATAATGTAGTCTTTAATTGCATGGCCTCCGCTAGCGGTTAGTTGGAATTGTTGAGAGGTGGGATTGGGAAATAACGAGACGGCTTCATCGTATGGGGCTATGTCATCTACGTCCGTAAGAAAAGTAGTGGAATATTCCAAAATAAAGGTATTATTGTTCTCAAAAACGTCTTGTTTGTGATCCGGTGTACCGACAGCCATCGGCAGATTAAGATATAACGTCAGCAAACCATTTACCGGATTCGAAACGACATATGTTGTGCTTAAAATAAAACCGGACACCTCCACCGTATCTCCGGTATTGGCCGAAACATTAAAGTCCTGCTTGAGATGCCGGTAATAAGGTACTGTAAAAAAATTGGGACGAAATCGATTCACAATAGAAAAATACTCAACAGGTGCACCGTGGTTGACTATTTTAGCACTCAACACATAATCCACATCAAGTGATACTTCCCATTCATCCGCCGAACGCAAATCCACCATTGTATCCAATACGGTCACTTCGAGTAACTCGAGATCCCGATTGTAATCGCAGGTCGGTACCGCTTCCGGCTGGATGGAAACAAAAGGATTAAAGACATTAAATGAGTGACTATAATAATCATGCCCCCAATACCTATAATGACCATTAGCATGGATTGCACCTCCTATCTTCCGCAATGAATTGGCTGCGGCATGAATTTCAGTGGACTGCCCTGCTTCATACCGAATCAATTGATCAACGACTCCATTTTGCACCAGCAAAAAGCCGGCCCCATCACATTTGAAAAAGCTCACCGGATCGGGCAAAATATCCATCGTCATTTCTTCATCCGGATATACTTTTAATATTTTTCCATTGCCGGCTATGAATAATTCTCCCAGCGAATTGGCGTCCATTTGATAAGCGCCGTTACCGAATGCAAATGACCAATCCTGCTTTTGAGTTTGCGTATAAGCATCAAAAAGAAAAATACTATCTTGGGTCGATACGGCAATGAGAGAATCCGTCACATAATTCATCTGCTTGACATGTGAGATAAAGCGTCGAACGCGGGAAAGAGGAGTTGAATCTTCGGGTTCGACCAAGATTATTTCATCCTGAAAACCGCTTACCCAAAAACCTCCATCGGGCAACTGTATCACTTTAGCGGTAGAAATATCATAATTAGAATAGTCCTCCCCTCCAAGATTAATTAAATTTTCTCGGTTAATTCTAATGGAATAAAGTTCCTCTCCACTGTTTATATCGTTCAACTTAAAAAACAATCCATCCTTATCCACATCTGCAACATCAAAAGTCCCCATTACAGAACCCACTGAAGCAATTTTATTTTCGAGTTTCAAAACATCCGTCACCCTTGTGACTTCAGATGGTTCTCCTCCGTTACAACAGGAATAACTCGTCGACCAGATAAATCCGGTATCCGCCCGAGCCTCCAAAAAAGATTCAAAAAGTGGATAATCATCTGTATTTCCTCCGGCATAAGAAATACCAGTTTGCTCATCCCTGACCACATCGGCAACAAATTTATTTGGGTAAAAATCCACCTGCTCGGAGCAATTTGTTTGAGCAAAAGAGAGCGTAGTCAAGGTAATCAAAAAAGAAAAGAGTAGTAATTTTTTCATTAGATTTTGTTTTGAATGTAGATAATAGGCCTCAAGACACAACCCCATCAAGATGTTTACAAATAAAAAATGCCTTTTGTAAAGCAGGTTACAAAAAGGCATAATTAGCCGAAGTTTCACATATGTAACTCCTCGAAACGCATGTTTCAGGACATAAATTTTCCTTTGACAGGTTCAAAACCTAAACTTTAGTGCGTTTGGCGATTACAAGTCGCACCGAGCAGGACTGTTTAATGGTAAAGGCTACTTTGCAGAAAGTGGTACTTCAAACTCCTTTTTTACGCTGTAAACAGGCGTGTATAAATATATATTCTGTATTGGTCCGGCGGCATGTAACACGGTCAATTTTGGCCCTAAATACTTTAGTCCCGCCTCTCTAGGGTCGTCAGAACTAAATACCCGTGAGTAACTATCTAATAAAGCACTAACAAAGTCATCTTCGGAGATATTCGGATTCTTTTTGAACACTTCGAGGGCTTTTTCGTTTAAGGTAGTCGTACCGGAACCCAAACCCGACATAGAAAATTCGAGAGAAGGGTCTTTCTTTTTTCTCTCAGACATCTCTGCGAAAGACACGGCAGCGATTTTGTGTCCGTTGTCATCCATGTTTACAAATTTAATATTACGAGAATTAAACTTAGCACCTTCTTTGGGAGATAGTATCATTTTGTTATCAAATATATCTGCCACTTCAAAAGACGCTCCATCCAGTGTTATTTTTTTCCCTATGTCTTTTGCTGATACTTTCGTATGTTTATAATCTCCGATAAATTTTGCCATGAATGTCCCGGAGCCAGCAGCTCCCTCTACACTTTGTTTGTCCTTTTGTCCGAATGAGGCATTGATTGTTACCCAGTCATAAGCATAATTTTTCCCATTCTTAAAGCCGGAGACGGAGTTTGAACCAAGCGATACGGAGCCGGTTTTCCTGAATTCAAGTAAATCTCCACTAGCATTTTTTATATTACTTTTGCTAAAATTCAACTCGAATATATCACCTACATCTTTAATATTAGCAGGGAAATTAGTTTTCAAGTTTAATGACGACCCCGAAATATTTCCAGACACTAATTTTAGCTTGGCGTTTGCTTTTAGCGAATCAACGGCAGACAGGAGCTGCTCATTTGTATTGGCAGCAGTAGCTTCCCACGGCAACATGTAACTATCATCAATTTTGGAATATTCGCCTTTATTTTTAAAAATAGGAGAAGAGAACTGATATAACATCCTAATAGCACCATCAGCCTTTTTTACCGTAGCAGGATCAGGGTTAAAAGATGGTTTGCAACTTGAAAGAATAACAATTAGTAGAAATAAGAGATTAAATCTT
>JALVDO010000323.1 GCA_027008975.1 Saprospiraceae bacterium
ACAATCCTTCAAAAAAGCAGGCGAGATGGTCTCCAACGACACCCTCCAATATCAACTAAAGGTATTTGAGCTGGCACTCGAAATCAATGCCTGGGATAAAATTACGCCAAAAATCGAAGACAGAATCGTGGAAATCAGAAAGGATAAAGACAAAATACTGGAGAGAAACCCCGACTTTGACGATATGCTCCGTGATAAAAT
The DNA here is from genome assembly GCA_027008975.1 of Saprospiraceae bacterium. GTDB lineage: Bacteria > Bacteroidota > Bacteroidia > Chitinophagales > Saprospiraceae > JALVDO01. Next base: position 202 of record JALVDO010000323.1, read on the forward strand.
GGCATGGTTATACCTCCGGCAGGGCGATCAGGCGAAAGCCTTCCTGTGTTACAATAATATTAATAAATTACGCACCAATCCCGATCCTGAAATTGTCAACGATCTATTCGCCATTGCCAATAAAGAAAATCCCACAAAAATTGAGCAGATGATGATTACCAAAGAAGATGGAACAACCATCCGCAACGACCTCATTGACATGATGGCCAATTACTTCCTCAGTAACCACCAATTGGAAAAAGCCCTCGAAATATATAAAAAAATGACCGATGAGACCTACTGGGACAAATACGGGCTCTACAACCCCTTTGCAGAGCGCATCATCGACTGTGTCAATTGCCCAATCCCTGATAGCCTCACCGGCTTGAACAAGGGCGACATGATGAGGATGATGCTCAATAAAAAACTGGAATCCCTTAGTGAAATGGATAAGAATAAAGCGGCATTACTGAATTATCAATTGGGGTTGGCTTTTTATAATATCACTTATTTTAGTTATTCATGGAAGGCAATGGATTACTACCGGAGCAGCGTGAGTATCCGGTCGGCACGAAAGCATCCCGATGGTATTTTCCCTACACCGCTCTCGCCCCTCGGCAATAAAGAATACTTCGATTGCAAAGAGGCTTTGAAGTACTTTAACAAGGCGAGAGTGCTCACTACCGACCCCGAACTAGGTGCCAAAGCGGCCTTTATGGCTGCCAAGTGTGAGCAAAACGAATATTATGTGAATGGCGTGCCCGATTCCGAAAAGCCCAGGGAGAACTTCGCCATCCTTGTAGAACAGTTTTCGGATACCAAGTTCTATAGTAAATTGTTAGATGAATGTATGTATTTTAATAAGTATGTGAATCAGTATTAGTAGTACGACCCGGGAAAAATTAGGTCGTACTACCGGTTAATTATTATCGCTTCAAAACGACCTTGCGAGCAGCATACTTCTCACCGCTCACCTGAAAGAGGGCGCTATTACACTCCATAATCAGCGTGTTATCGTCATCCTCAAAAGTCAAGTCATTAACCCCTTTGAAATAGGTAACATAAGCGTCGGTGTCTGTGTCGTTTGTTCCGGTGCTTTTGATGGAAAGGATGGAGTTTTCCCTGTCGGCAGTCACTTGATAATTGAAATTAACCAAAATACCGGTACCTTCCTCATAGGTGGCTTCGCAACTATTAGGCGTTTGGTTTTCATCCGTTTTGCAGCTTTGAATGCTAAAAGTGGCATTTGTGGGATTCAACGTTAGGCTTGCTCCATCACCGGATGTAAATGTTATTTCCTGTACCGTCCAGATACCATCCACCCGATGGAGGACTTTGCGTTCTTTGGAGCAGGAAAATAATCCGAAAATGGCGACAAGAGATAAAATGCTTATAATTCTCATGGTTTTAATGTTTTGCAGAGGCTGCGTTTTCAGAACAATCTCTTAGTACTCTGTCAAGATTAAATTATCGGATAATCTGCTACCTCTTTTTATCCATTTCTGCTTCACCTCCTCATCTTGATAGCTAAGGCTATCAGGTTCCGGGGGTTCATTGAACTGAATAAAAATAGACAACACCTTATCCGACATTCAAACGTTGACAGAGTACTTAGGTGAAAGAAAAAGTGTAATTATTTACAAGCACAAAGTTATGTGTGAATGCAATCCCGCGCCACTTTTGGATATAGAATAACAATAGTTTAACCTCGATGTTAAGGAAGTATTAATGGGGCTGGATATGAGGAGCCAACTTTCCGATTAATTAACAAAAAAGCCATATCTTTGCCAGACAATGCCGGACAATACACCACATAGCTCATTGGATAAAAAGCAATTCGAGGAATTGTTTAGGGCGTATTTTGTACCATTGTGCAACTTCGCAAAAACCTATGTGAGCGACTCAGAGGCAGCGAGGGGAATTACTCAGGAGGTCTTTGTCAATATGTGGGAAAAGCGGCAGACAATAGATCCGGACAAATCGTTGAAGTCCTATTTGTTTTCATCGGTTAGGAATCGCAGCCTTAACTATATCAGGGATCATAAAAAATTCTCCAGCCGGCTTTTGGATGTCGAGATTGCAGACTTTGAGACGCCCCTCGAGCAGGATGATTTGGAGTTGTCGGAATTGCAGGACAGGGTCAACGCCGCCGTCAACAGCCTGCCGGAAAAAATAAAAAAATCCTTCGTGATGAATAGATACGAAGGACTAAAATACCGCGAAATAGCCGACAAACTGGAGATTTCGCAAAAAACAGTCGAGGCGCACATTAGCAAAGCACTGAAGTTATTGCGCGAAGCATTGAAAGATTTTATGATTGTTTTGTTTTTATTGTTGTTTCAATAGGGTAAATGGTTGTTTATGTGTTATTAAATATAAGCGCCCCCTTCCTTTGTAAAAGAAATATTGGAAGTAGAGTGTGCTTAAGTCTTTTTCTTTGAAAAAATAAGGATGTCAAAATTAGAAAAGAATATAGATTTAGATTTTTATAATAAAATTGCTGAGCTTTTAAAAAATGCTCGAAAGACCGTTGTTCAGACTGTAAATAAAACAATGGTCTATACCTACTTCGAGGTAGGGAAAATAATCGTTGAGGAAGAACAAAAAATAATTGACAAATTAGAACACTTTTTATTGGAACTAGGGAAAGGGTTTACATTTGTTGGACGACAGGTACGATTTACTTTTGGGGATTTTACGTATTTTTGACCACGGAGTGGTCATACTTTGTTAGCCAAATTTATCGAAAAATGTTTCTCGACCCTAGCAGGGTCGCACAATAAACTCACATGGGGAATTGCTGAAAAATATAGAAAATATGAATGAACTTGTCAATAATGCTGAATATAGTAATTTACAATACATGAGGCTTTTATATAGCTATTATCCAATTCGCCAGACGCTGTCTGGCAAATTGTCCTGGTCTCATTATGTTGAATTAATATCAGTTGATGAAAAAGTTAAAAATGAAAGTGCGAGAAATTATTGACAAATAGAAGAGGAGAAAGCGACATGCAAAATGACATCAAATATATCGACTTGATTTCCAAATACCTCGCCGGAGAAGCGACAAGTGCGGAGATTACCATGCTTGAAAAATGGGTGTTGGAGGCAGAAGAAAACAAAGACCTCTTCAATCACTACAAAAAGGCGTGGATGCTTTCCAATGCGCAAAAGTCTCGTGAGTCGATTGATGTAGAT
>JALVDO010000324.1 GCA_027008975.1 Saprospiraceae bacterium
TATCTCAAAAAAAGAAATCGCCATCCAGACCGGAAACACCCCTCTCAACCTAGTTGATTCCCGTGGGAAAGAACGCTACCTCGGCATCAATGAACCCATCGATCCTGTCGCAGGACACATCCCCGGTGCCATCAACCTTCCCTTTTCTGAAAACTTAGATGAAAACGGGCTGTTTTTACCCGTAGAAGACCTGCAAAGAAGATTCAAAGCCATCCAAAAGCCCAATACCCCGGTTTTTTATTGTGGTTCGGGCGTGACCGCCTGCCACAACATTCTGGCTTATGAATATTGTGGTTATGGGCAGGCTCTCTTATACCCCGGATCCTGGAGCGAGTGGATTGTTGGATTTGGATAGCTTCGCAACAGCCAAAAAATTACAAAAATCGGTAACTACTTAGGTACTCACTATAGAATCTACCCTGGGCGTTAGCCCCTTAATCTTCGTAATTAAATGGCTATAAAAAATGGAAGGGGCGTAGCCCTGACATCTGTTCATTCTTCCATTCAAAAAGATATATAGAATGGTAATCTACACACCCACTGGCATCCATGCCTCCACTCACAACCAGTCGTTACGAAAATAAAAAATAATCGACACTTTTGGCATTTTTGTGTTTTTTTGAAAAAATTTTTCACTTTTTTTTAAGTAAAACCGCAAAAAGTACATCATTTAGCCTATTTTTGTGCAAAATTTTTCATTCATAAAATTATTGAAAATAAAAAAGCATGGAAAGGTTCACCGCTTTAGATGAAGCCATCAACAGGGAGAAAATAGATGTAAAATTCCCTTCGGCAAGGATTTCCGATTACTTTGCCACCAATGTATTCACGTTGGACACTATGAAAAGGTACCTTGCAAAGGATATCTTCAAACGCGTAAAATCCGCCATCGCCGGCGGGAAAAAAATCGACCGAGAAACGGCCAATCAGGTAGCTGCGGCAATGAAGGCTTGGGCGATTGAGAAAAACGCCAAATCCTTCACGCACTGGTTTCAGCCCCTGACGGGAGCCACCGCCGAGAAGCACGATTCCTTTTTCGTGCCCGACATCAATGGTGGCGGCAACGGAATAGAAACCTTCAGCGGTGACGAACTGGTACAGCAGGAGCCCGATGCGTCTTCTTTTCCCTCAGGTGGCATCCGGCAGACTTTCGAGGCACGCGGTTATACCGCATGGGACCCCTCCTCGCCGGCTTTCATCATGGAGATTGGCGAAGGGCGCACCTTGTGTATCCCCACCATTTTTGTTTCTTATACAGGAGAAGCACTGGACTACAAAGCCCCCTTATTGAAGTCCATCAACCAATTAGACGAAGCAGCCCTGCCCATTGTCAGAATGTTTGACCGACACGCGACGAGAGTGACCTCTACCCTTGGATGGGAGCAGGAATACTTTTTGGTCGATGAAGCGTTATTTTTTTCGCGCCCGGACTTGGTGTTATCCGGCAGGACGGTTATCGGACAAAGCCCTGCCAAGGGACAACAATTAGACGACCACTACTTTGGTGCCATTCCCGAGCGAGTCTACGCCTTTATGCTCGACTTCGAACAGGAGGCACACAAATTGGGTATTCCCGTCCGAACGAGACATAACGAAGTAGCGCCGGGACAATTCGAGTTGGCGCCAATGTTCGAGGAAGCCAATATTGCAGTAGATCACAACCAGCTAATCATGGATGTGTTGAAACGGGTAGCCCAACGACATAAGTTGCGTTGTCTGTTACACGAGAAGCCTTTTGCAGGCATCAATGGCTCGGGTAAGCACAACAACTGGTCAATGGCAACTGATACGGGCAAGAACCTGCTTTCACCGGGTTCTACCCCCAAGACCAACCTTTTGTTTCTGACTTTCTTCGTCAATGTCATCAAGGCTGTTTACGATCATGCAGATGTATTGCGAGCAGCCATTGCCTCAGCGGGCAATGACCACCGACTAGGTGCCAATGAAGCACCTCCGGCAATTATCTCAATTTTTGTAGGTGAGCATTTGAGTCAGGTACTGGATGAAGTCGCATCAAGGGTCAAGCATGGCAAATCGGACGAAAAAGCCAACGCCGACCTCAAGATGGATATTCACAAGATTATCCCCGACTTACTGAAGGACAATACGGATAGAAACCGCACCTCTCCATTTGCCTTCACAGGAAATAAATTTGAAATTCGGGCAGTCGGCTCTTCCGCCAATTGTGCCCTACCTATCACCGTCATGAACACCATTATGGCAAACCAACTCAAGGCGTTCAAAAAGGAAATGGACGACTTGATAAAAGACGGAGAAAGCAAGGACGGAGCTTTGCTACGCGTACTGCGCCGTTGTATTAACACGGCAAAGCCCATCCTTTTCGAAGGAGATAACTACAGCGAAGCCTGGGCGAAAGAAGCCGAAAAACGCGGCTTGAACAACGTCAAAGCAACGCCTTATGCGCTCGACTTTTTTGAAACAAAAAAGGCAAAAAAACTATTTACCTCCAATGGCGTCCTCTCGGAAAAAGAGCTGGAGGCACGCACCGAAATTTACTACGAAAATTACGTCCTGAAGATTCAAATCGAAGCGAGAATACTCGGGGAGATTGCCATGACGCAAGTCGTCCCTGCAGCCGTTGCTTACCAAAACAACCTAATCGAGAATCTACTCGGTCTGAAAGAATTGGGGGTCAAAAAAGCAGCACTTGCTTCACAAACAGCCTTGGTGGAAACCATTTCCGAGCGCATCAGTACCATTCAGGAAAATGTCCATGCCATGATTGAAGCACGCAAAAAGGCAAACAAACTTGAGGATGCAGAAAAAAAGGCAAAAGTCTATTGCGACGAGGTGAAACCGTACTTTGATACCATCCGCTATCATTGTGACAAACTAGAACTGGTCATTGACAATGAAATGTGGCCATTACCAAAGTATCGGGAGTTATTATTCGTGCGATAAAAATAAAAAAGCTCAAGTGCAATGCACTTGAGCTTTTTTTATCTTGAAACAGGGTAATCCTTACGACTGTACAATATCATCGACACCACTGGCCAATAAAGATATTTTATCATTTATCACCTCGATAAATCCTCCTTTGACGGAGAAGTTAATATCTCTAGGTTCTTCAACTTTTTGCATCTCTCCGGATGCTTCGTCGTGTAATTGATAGCCCCCGTTCACTATTGTGATAAACACTCTACCCTCTTTCAGAGAAGATACCAAAGGCGCGTGGCCTTTTAATACTTGAAATTGCCCTAAAGCCCCGGGTACTTTTACAGATAAAACTTCTCCTTCAAAGACCTGTTTTTCCGGTGTCAGTACACTTAAGATCATATTTTTATCTTTTTGTAACTACTTACGAGTACATCATGGTATCTGTAAGTGAATATCTTTTTTATCGTTAATGCCCTTA
>JALVDO010000325.1 GCA_027008975.1 Saprospiraceae bacterium
AAAGGAATTACATATCCTTATCTTGGGAGATGTGATGATTGACCGTTATTTGTCGGGGAAAGTAAGCCGAATTTCGCCGGAAGCCCCAGTACCCGTCGTCAGGCTAAATCACCGCGACGAGCGAATGGGAGGAGCCGGAAATGTCGCTTTAAACATAAAGGCCCTCGGAGCCACCCCAATACTTTGTAGTGTCCTGGGTACTGATGAAAACGGCGCTACCTTCAAGGGGCTTATGGATGAGCAACAACTAAACACCGAAGGGCTTTCCTTCTCATCCACCCGAAAAACAACCGTTAAGACCCGTGTACTTGCCGATGACCAGCAACTGTTAAGAGTAGATGACGAAGACACCAGCCCCTTATCTTCTGAAGAAGAAAAAAACTACATTGAAAACGTGCAAGCCATTCTAAAAAACACTCGAATCGATGCGCTGCTATTTCAGGATTACAATAAAGGGGTGTTAACCCCAAAAGTGATTGAATATTGTATCGAATTGGCTGTAGCCAAAAACATTCCGACCATTGTTGACCCTAAATTTCGGAACTTTTGGGCATACAAGGGCGTCACACTGTTCAAGCCAAACCTCAAAGAGATACGTCAACAACTCCCCTTCCCTATCGAGGTTAACAATGAGGATTTGCGAAAAGCTGCATCCTTCATTAACGAACAATTGAACAACCAAATCAGCCTCATCACCTTATCAGAAAAAGGGCTTTTCCTTTTTGAGAAAGACGGAATTGATGGCATTTTTCCAACAAAAAAACGAACAGTCGCCGATGTTTGCGGTGCAGGCGATACCGTTATCAGTATTGTTGCAATTGGTCTGGCTTTAAACTTACCGCTTGCAACTATCGCCCTTCTCGCCAATACCGCAGGAGGACTGGTTTGCGAAAAACCCGGCGTGGTTGCCATTGACGCAGCACAACTACTAGCAAATGTGGATTCACCGTTTCCAAAAGCGCTTATAAGCCCATATGAACAGAGGGATTAATAGAAAAAACGGCCAAAAAGTAACCAAGGCTAAAATGAGATTGGTAAGGATTTCAAAACCATTGCCAAATGATTTAGCAAGCTTTTGCAAGAAACTCTTCTTTTTTGTGATAATATCCGGCTGCTCAATATCCTGATGTATTTTTAGGTTGATGGTGCTCATCCCCACTTGGGCGTTCAGGTAGCGCAATCGCCCTTCGGCTGATTCTATTTCCTCCGTTACTACCCTGATTTTATCCTCGACAGAAAGAATGTCTTTGATGGTTTTTGCCGAGCGCAAAATATCCTTATATCGCTTTAATACGGCGCGTTTTGACTCAAGGCGCGTTTTGATGTCGTAATATTCTTCGGAAACATCATTGCTGCTGATGTCTTTGCGCAGGACGTTTAGCCCTAGCTTAGTCACATCGGCAACCAGTGCATCGAATTCGGGAGGAATAACTTTGATGACGAGATTGTTTTCCAGTGCGTAAGGTGTATTTCTTTCCGATTCTCTATATATCTCAGCCTGATAACTGCCCAGCAACTTCTTCAAGTCTATGATGGAAGTATTGTAGTTTTCAACTTCAAGATTAATTTGGGCAGTTTTGATAATCTTTTTTTGAAATTCAGTAGGCTGCTCGGTGTTTTTGGTCAATGCCGGTTGTTTTTTTCGCTTTGGAGTCGGTTGCTGGTCGATAGCTTCCGAAGCAGCCATTGCTTCTTCTTTCATCCCACCAAGGGACACTTTGTCCGTTTCTCCATGTTGACATGAAAAGAAGAGGAAAACTAGTGATAAGAAAAGTACGTTTTTAAAAGTCATTTTATTAAAGAATTGGTTAAACCTGTCAAATTGTCATCTAATAGATGCAAAAATTTGTATCTTTGCACATCAGAATTGAATAAAAGATAAAAAATCACATAAATGTACGATAATAATTCGACATTGGAGGGCTTGGTAAAGCGGATTGACGAAACAAAGCAGGGTGAAGTTTTGATTCAGAAGGATAAAAAAGAGTATGCCAAGAAGTTCTACATCGAAAGCTATGGTTGTCAGATGAATTTTAGCGACAGCGAAATAGTAGCTAGTATACTAAACGAAGAGGG
>JALVDO010000326.1 GCA_027008975.1 Saprospiraceae bacterium
TTCGTGTCAATCGGCAGTTTGCTATAAAATTTGGAGTAGAAGCGGGCGTTATTCAATCTCGTATCGACTGGGAAAGGCTGGTTTTTGTCGATCAGTTGAATCCCATTTTCGGGCAGGTAGATGCCAGCGGCAACCCCATTTTATCCGATGAAGTGGCTCCCGAATCACTTAATAAAATCATTCCGGACATCTCTGCGGGTATCCTGTTATATACCCCGAAGTTTTATGGAGCTTTCGGAATTAAACACCTGAATTCTCCGGACGAAAGCCTACTTTCACTCAATCCCAACCTCAATGCGGGGATTCCTCTATCCATCTCATTTCAGACCGGTGGGCAAATTATTCTCAAAAAAGGCAATAAGCGGCATCCTTCTACGTTTTTATCACCGAATCTACTCTTTATTAAGCAAGGAGACTTTGCTCAAATCAATGGTGGTGCCTATGCCGGGCTGGGGAGGTTCTTTGCCGGTGTATGGTATCGACACACATTCTCAAATCCTGATGCCCTCATCGCTTTATTTGGTTTACGATATGGCGTGATGAAATTGGGCTACAGTTATGATGTAACAATCTCAAAACTATCTAAAGTAGAAGGAGGTACTGGCGGGACACATGAGTTATCTCTCAGTTTCAACTTAGCGGATAGTGAATTGTTCAAGCAAAAGCGGCAGCGTAACAGATATCAGGATTGTTTTAATTTTTTAAGGTAAACGACTATTTAATTTACCTGAAACTTTAAAACAACTTCACTAAAAAATTGTCTTGAAAGTGCAATTTGCACAATATTTCAAGGTGTAGATATGTTAAATGTTAGGCTTTATTTATTTTGTATAATTTTTAGCTTATATTTGCTCTTCATTTTTCAAAATACTATAATTAAACATTGAAAAAATAATGAAAAACTTGTTGAAGCTTAGTGCTATCTTTTTTGGACTGACCCTAGTAATTAGTTCTTGCGGCCGCAAAGAAAAGTCCGATATTACCGGCTGGAATCTAAACGACCAAAAATGGGGTGGTTTTGAAAAACTTGACTACAAAGGTCAAGCAACCGGGCCAAACCTCGTATTAATTGAGGGGGGTACCTTTACCATGGGAGTTACCGAACAGGACGTCATGTACGACTGGAACAACATCCCGCGAAGGGTGACTGTCTCTTCATTTTATATGGACGAAACAGAAATCAGTAATCACAACTATCGCGAGTACCTCTATTGGTTGAATCGCACCTTCGGAGAATCCTTTCCCGAAGTTTATATGAATGCGCTTCCCGATACACTGGTCTGGCGAGAGGAGTTGGCTTATAACGAACCACTGGTAGAAACTTATTTCCGCCACCCTGCTTATGATGACTATCCTGTAGTAGGTGTCAATTGGCTTCAGGCAAATGATTTTTGTAAATGGCGTACTGATCGTGTGAACGAAATGATTCTCATCGAGAAGGGGATTTTGAATCCAAACCCCGATCAGGTTGATGATGATAACTTCAACACAGAGGCATACCTTGCAGGGCAGTACGAAGGAAGCATTCGCAAAAACCTGAAAGATTTAAAAACAGGAGGAGAGAGAAGAGTAAGATTTGAGGATGGTATTTTGTTGCCTGAGTATCGTCTGCCTACCGAGGCGGAATGGGAGTATGCTGCATTGGCATTACAAGGCAATAAGGTCGGTGAAGACGAATTGATTTCAGATAGGAGGATTTATCCGTGGAATGGCAACACCGTTCGTTACCAGATACGAGATAAAAACCAAGGTGCTATTCTCGCCAACTTTAAAAAAGGACACGGTGATTACATGGGTACTGCAGGTAAGCTAAACGATAAAGCATGTCCTACTGCTGAAGTTCGCTCATTCATGCCGAATGACTTTGGACTTTATAATATGGCAGGTAATGTTAGTGAATGGACACTTGATTTGTACCGTCCATTGACCAGCCTGACGCTTAGTGATGCAGAACAACAGGATTTGAATCCTTACCGTGGTAATAACTTCAAACAAAAGGTAATGGAAGATGGTCGTGTGGCAGATAAAGACAGTCTTGGTCGCATTCGATATAGAGAAATTACTGATGATGAAGCGGCTAATCGAGATAACTATAAGAGCGGAAAGGTATATAATTACCTCGATGGTGATAAGGATTCAGAGGTTACTTATGATTACGGTAAGACTACCCTGATTAGTGATAAATCACGCGTTTACAAAGGAGGCTCTTGGTCAGATAGAGCTTACTGGTTGTCTCCCGGTACTCGTCGCTTCAAAGAAGAAGACAAAGCAAGCCGAGATATTGGATTCCGATGTGCGATGATTCGCGTTGGTTCACCTGAAGGTAATGAGTTCAAATCAGGTAACGAATTTAAGACAAAGAAGAAAAAGAAGAGAAGAAATCGATACAAGTAGTATTGAAAGTATTTCATAAAAAAGACCGCTTGCAGCATATACTCCAAGCGGTCTTTTTTTATCAGAAGAGTCATCATGGATTAATACGCGCCCGCTCTTTGTCGTACAACCCCTCCAAGACACTATGTCCTTTTGAATCCACTCGCAGACCGCCATATTTTGCCTTAGCATATTTATCCGCATCTCCTTCCTGAAAGAAGTAAGACTCCGCCCCAATTCGTATCCGATGATTCCCCACATTGTACCGGACACGGTATTCATTGGCTTCGATTTTGCTATTGCCATCTGCTATCCGTATGCTTTTTCCAACATTTTCAGAATCAATACTAACTAGAAAAAATCCTCGTTTTTTGAGATTTTCGTAAGGGACTTCCCCCGCCAATTTATACCTTAAATCCATATAATCGCCCTGTATCAAAGACCTTGGATCGACGGGTGCTAACTCCAGAAGGATGAGTTTCCCTTTCTTTAAAATGTTTTCTTTTTGAACAATAGATTTTGTAAATAATCCGATAACGATTATAAGGTTGACGAATATGATGAGTCGTTTATATTTTTGCATCTGTTTATTTTTATTTCATCTATTGAGCTCAATAACTCAACCACTCAAATAATCAATCACTGATCCTGAGTACGTGTCATCCAATACAGCCCCAAAAATAGCCATCCGGACGCAAATAGTATAATTGATTTTGTCAATAAAGTAAGGTCCAGGTCGTAATAATATTGGCCTATAAAATAAGTCATGGCAATGACTCCAAATGCAAGCCCCGTTTTATAATTCACCCAAAAACTAAGGAGCATAACCAATATTGACCCCATAATGGCAGGAGCATAAGCAGTTGCGATAGTAATAGCAATACTCAATAGATACACAATGATTTTAATCCCTACCTGTTGTATGCCTAAAAGGTCAAAAATGCGCCAAATGACATAAGTCGTTATCAAAAACAAACCCAATGTGGATACCCAG
>JALVDO010000327.1 GCA_027008975.1 Saprospiraceae bacterium
CTCAAAAAGTCGATTGATGTACAGCTTATAGTGATCCACAGGAATAATCCCATAGAGAGTTTGTAATTGTTTAACACCTTGATATTCTGTAGCACCACTACGATATGGCAAGTGAGAAATAGATGCTCCCCAATTTATCCTGTGGCTCTTATTCATATAGCCTAATACGCCTCCAAAGTCGGCTATTTCTCCATTTAATGCCACACTAGTAAAGAGCTGGTTATCCCCAAGTATATCACTAAACATGGCACTGATACCACCCGCTGCTCCGGAAGTCGTCCCGAAAGTCTGATTGACACCAACACCTATCCCGGCACCGCCCGTCATATAATCCAACTGGAATTGGGGCTTTAGTTCCTTCTCTACCAAAGCCACATTCGCCATTCCGCTGTTGATTTCGAATATCTTTAGTCGGTCTGCTACGCGGCTATGCCCTTCGTTATTCATATTGGGTAGCCAGGCGGCTTTCATATTGACATCGTCATAATCCAATGGTTTGGGTGTTAATTTATCGGGTCTGACCTTGCGCAATACGTATTTTCCTCCCACAAAATGAGTGTAAATCAATTGAGATGCTCTACGATTCAGGGTAATTGCCGGAGAATAAGGCGTAATACCGCTAATCCCCGTCAGCAGGTCGGTCATTTGATAGACCTGTCCTGTCTTGGTATCTAATTTATACAGATTGCGCATGCCATCCCTGTTGGATAAGAACCAAACATTGGTCGTATCCATTAGTGGATTGAGGTTGTCTGCACCCTGAAATATGGGCAATTGCTTAATGGTTTTAGTTTCCATATCCATCATCGCAATATTGAAATGCCAATTTCCCGTCTGCGTCTTATTGCCCATCTCCAAAGCATCCGTTGCGAATACAAGTATCGAGCCATCCTTGGAGAATGAGGGCTGAATTTCCGCAGCGGGGCTATCTGTCAATTGGGTTAATTTCTTTGATTTCAAATCATACTCGTACAAATCTGTTTGTCCGTCTTTGAGTCCACTCAAAATAATGGTTTTGCCATCAGGCGACCAAGCCGGTGTACCAAATGCGGGTAGCTCATCAAATTGGACGCGCTCCAACTCTTTTCCTTTTAGGGCATCTTTGATGACTAAGACGTTATCCCCTTTATTAACCCCTACAAAAGCAAAGCGCTTGCTATCGGGCGACCATGCTCCGGAAGACTCAAAAAAACTGTAATCATCCAAATGTCCTCCCCGTGCTGTACTGGACATTTTGCCAAGAATCTTGCCATTGCGGGCATCGGCGATAAAAATATCCGTTGAGAAAATATTCTTCTCGGAAAGGAAAGCGATGTACTTACCATTCGGACTCAGAACGGGGGAGACATTCATCCGGCCGGCATTCTTTTCGCTGACCAATGCCCTTCCGGGAATCTTCTCACGCTCTTGGTCGATGTAAGGTTGATAGTGTTGTTTGGTGGATTCAACCCATAACTTAGAGAGGTCTTCAACCGGTAGCCCCAATAGTCTTTTACTCGCCGCCTCGAACCCGTATTTTGCAGTTTCTTCGAATAACGGGCGGATAATTTCATCGCCCTTCCATCCGGCAATAAATGCCCAAAAAGCTTCCCCATACCGATAGGGAAAATACTTGGGGTTTTGTAGGTCTTTAATACCGGGGAAATCATTACTGGCGACAGCATCGCGCAGCCACATTGAGGTATGTGAATCATTGGGGCCAATCGACATATACTCCGCTAATCCCTCGACCATCCACAACGGTAGATTGCCCAAATTCTTCAGGTTGGTCGAATCTCCATTGATGATGAGATTGTATTGGAAAGCGTGTACCAATTCGTGTCCTAATACGTGATTATTCTGTGCATTCGTCAGGCTAAGCGGGAAGATAACTCTGTTCTTCAACGCTTCCGTCACTCCTCCCGTCCCGATAGAAGCACGCCCCTGAATGGTATTTGTCTGCTGAAAATCAGCGTGATTACTGTAGATGACCAACGGATTATGCGGTTGAAGCGTATCGTGAAAAACCAACTGGTGTAGCCGGTTCCATTCCTCTGCTCTCGCTACCAGCCCCTTGAGCATTTTTTGGTTTTGCAAATAATGGTAAACATCAAAAGTAGGCGACTCTTCGACTTTAAAGTCAAAACGCTCGTAATTAGGCTTATTCCTACCAAAATATTGTGCCTTCACCGATGGTAGTCCGATGATGGCGAGTATTGTTATTATTAGTATCTTTTTCATAATCTCTTGTTTTTAGAGACATCAAGGTGATAACTCCGCAGTCCGTACGGACAAGAAGGTGTCAACTTGATGCCTCACCTCTATTAATAACAGTTTAACAAGAGATTTCGATGAATAATTTTTGTGAAAATTTTGTTAAAAAACTTCCCTTTGTGATTTGGCAAAATGCTCAAAGGCCATCTGTTATTTGCTTATCATAACTTTTCCTTGTATCTTTACCGAGCACAATTTTGCTGTCGGATTTGAGTGCGGCAGGAAGTTCTTTTTATTAAGTGGTCAGAATGGAAATTAGAATATAAAAAAGGAACAAGATGTGAGTAGTGAGATGAATTAGTTTAAGGTTTGAAGGTTGAAGGTTACTTAATTTTCCAAACACTCACTAAGTAACCCATCAAAAATATGGTTAAAGATTTAGAAATAGTATCAAATGATTTACTCCCGGCATTTAAGGGTCGAATTGACTTTGATCCTAAGAAAATCTTAAACATTAACGCTAAGAAGGAAATCCCTTTCGATTACTTTAGTTTTTATACGTCGGTTTCATCTGTTTACTCCTCAAAAATTGAAGGAGAAATCGTGGAAGCAGATAGCTATTTAAAACACAAGTTTCTCAATGTGAAATACCAACCCGATTACAGGATGGAAATGGAAGAACACCCGGACTAATTGAGAAATGGTTTCTAAAAGAGAAGATTGGAGATAAGGCAATAGCAATCGAACTGGAAAAAAACTATTACGCGAATAAATCAAAATATTACGATAATATCAGCGTTATCGGACTGGAATATGAAAAGTTGGAATATGAAAAGGCATTACCCCTGCAATTCTCAATTTGGTTATCCGAGCCTGATTTGATACATATCGCACGGCGAAAACCTGTTGAATGTATAATGGGGTGTATGTGTTTGCCATATCTTTGCGTTTTAGATTACAGGGCTACGCCCCTTGTTACGAAGATTACAGGGCTACGCCCCTAATTAATTCATTGCTACTCGTTGTTACGAAGATGCAGGGGCTACGCCCCTGATAATATATTGGACATCTGATTTACAAATATAGTAACTACTCGGGTACTCACTATAGAATTTACTTGGGGCGTTAGCCCCTTAATCTTCGTAATTAAATGGGCTATAAAAAATGGAAGGGG
>JALVDO010000328.1 GCA_027008975.1 Saprospiraceae bacterium
GATGGCTTGGCTTCTTACTGCCTTTTCTTCGGGGGTGGACTTTGGCAACCGGAAGGCATCCATAATGCCGTTGAAGGAGTTGGTGTCTTCATCGACAAGCATCAATAATTTGTCTTTGATGCTCTGACCTTTTTGCGCCCATTCGGAGAAGGTTTCCCATTTGTCGTCCCATCCTCTTTTGTGTGCCGATAGGTTGGCGACCATTGTACCAAGGGAGACGCCAAGTGCGCCTACATAAGCGGATATAGAGCCACCTCCGGGCACCATGCTCTCAGAAGCTGTCTCATTGGCAAAAGCTTTCAAATTCATCTTAATGAGTGGCTGACTATCCTCGTTCTGAAGTTGGTATTCGATGATTTTTTTGTTGGCATCAAATGGCGTTAATTCGTCTAAACCCAAGGATTTAACGGCGATTTTAATAATTTCTTCTTCCGCAATTCCGGTTGAACGCTGCTGTTTTTCCAAAAAGTATTTTCCTGCATCGAGCATGACTTGAAGGGGTACCAGCCCTACCAGTTCCGAGCCGGTTACTCGCATTCCCCGTCTTTGTGCACTTTTTCGACATTCTTCAAAGGCAATGTGGAGGGGGGTGATATTGATATTCGTTAGGTTCATTGATATTTGTGCGATGCCGTACTCTTCTATAAACCAACCAATGGCTTTGACCGACTTACAGGAGCCGGGTATCCGGAGAGCGTTTCCCTTCTCGTCCCTGACTATCTTGCCGGTGATGGGATTTCCTTCTCTTTTTATGCGGCCTTTTTCACGAATGTCAAAAGCAATCGAATTGGCTCGCCGGACGGAAGTCGTGTTGATATTGACGTTGTAAGCGACTAGAAAGCCCCTGGCTCCAATTGCTGTTGCGCCTGCTGTTTTATTGAATTTTGTCGGGCCATAATCGGGTTTCCAGTCGGGGTTGGAGAGTTTTTGGGGTAGACCTTCGTACTCACCTGACCGGACGGTGGCGAGGTTTTTTCGTTCGGAGGATGTTGCCGCCGATTCGTACATATAAACAGGGATGTCCAATTCCTTTCCCACCCTTTTTGCCAGCCGGTGTGCCCATTTGGCAGTATCTTCCATACTAATACCCGAAATGGGAATTAGAGGACACACGTCCGTTGCCCCCATTCTCGGATGCTCACCCGAGTGCTGGCTCATGTCGATGAGTTCAGCTGCCTTTTTGATTGCCAGGAAAGCGGCTTCGATAACCTGCTCCGGTGCTCCAACGAAGGTGACGACGGTGCGATTGGTTGCTCTTCCGGGGTCGACATCTAATAACTTTACACCATCAACCTTTTCAATTTCCTGAGTGATTTCACGGATGGTGGCCATATTGCGCCCTTCGCTGAAGTTGGGGACACATTCTATGATTTGTTGCATTTCTTTGTATTGTTTGATAAAAACATTTTCTTTGCAAATTCGGTTATATATTAACCGAAGGAATAACTTTTTTTAGCTATTGCATACTCACGAGCAAATGTAGTATTTTTTATCATAAGTTATTATTCTCTATCAAAACAATTATGGGCAGGAAAAAAAGAAAGTATAAAATCATCCCTGATGTTCATTTTACAGGAATGGCAGATAAAGGACGGAGTATTGGGCGTACAGAGGAGGGTTTGGTGGTCTTTGCAGAGAAAGTCGTGCCGGGAGATGTCGCAGATATTATTGTTTTCAAAAAGAAAGGTGGAGTGGATATGGGGCGCGCATACGAAATTACCACTCCATCACCGGATAGGGTCGAACCCTTTTGTGAACACTTTGGCAAATGCGGTGGATGCAAATGGCAAAACCTTAACTACGAAGCACAAATAAAACACAAGGAAATCGTTGTTCGCGATGCATTGAGACGAATTGGAAAGGTTGAAGTAGAAGAGTTTCTTCCTATCGAGCCCGCAGTTTTGACTACCTTTTACCGCAACAAAATAGAATTTGCCTTTTCCAAGCGAAGATGGCTTGCTCCGGAAGAATTGAATTCGGATGTATCCAATGAGGCGGATGTATTGGGCTTTTTCGCATCCGGTTTTTTTGACAAAATACTAGACATAAACAAGTGTTGGCTTCAGCCGGACCCCTCCAATGAGATTAGAAACGGTATTCGAGAAATGGCGAAGGAATCCGGTTTACCCTTTTTTGACATCAGAGAAAATGAGGGTTTTTTTAGGAATATCATGCTTCGGATTACGACAACGGGGGAGGTGATGGTTATTTTGAGTTTTTATCACAACGAAAATGGCGAGGTAGAGCAGTTCCTAGACAAGGTAGTGGAGCGATTTCCACAGATTACGAGCCTGATGTATTGTATCAATCCGAAATTAAATGATATTATTCGCGATTTGGATATTTTACCTTATAAGGGAAATGATTACGTGGAGGAGCAGTTGGGGCACGTTAAATTTAAAATCGGACCCAAGTCTTTCTTCCAGACCAACACTAAACAGGCCAAAGTATTATTTGATAAAGTTGTTGAATTTGCCGACTTACAGGGGACAGAAAATGTTTACGACCTCTACACCGGTATTGGTAGCATCGGACTTTATATTGCCGATAAATGCAAGCAGGTAGTTGGTATAGAGGAAGTGGAAGCTGCCATTGAGGACGCTAAGGAAAATGCTGCTCTAAATGGTATTGAGAATGCGGTGTTTTACGTAGGAGATGTCAAGGATATTTTGACACCTGAATTCGCCGAAAAACACGGCAAACCCGACATCCTTATCACTGACCCGCCGAGGGTAGGCATGCACGCGCAAGTCGTCAGGATGCTATTGGAATTGGAAGCGCCCAAAATCGTTTACGTTAGTTGTAACCCGGCGACGCAGGCAAGAGATTTGAATGTATTAGCGGAGAAATACCGGGTTGTCAAAGTGCAACCGGTAGATATGTTTCCACATACCCATCACATTGAGAGCGTTTCGTTATTGGTGTTGAAACATTCTATATGACATCTTTACATAAAATCATTTTTTCTTTAGTCTTCGGAATGATTCCGGGGATGGTGTTTTCTTTTGTTTATCAAAAGGATACCATTAAATTGGAGCCGATTGATACGTTGTTAGGAGAGTATGTCTATTTTGATGCAGACCCGTACGGAGGAAATGTTTATGGCGTTCGGCAGAATGAGACCACACTGGTGAAAATGCCTTCTTCCTATCAATATTCAAACAAGAATTTCGGTGATTTACATGCGGTTGATGCCACCAACCCATTTGAGCTATTATTGTTTTACAAAGACTATCAGCGGCTTGTTTTTTTGGATAGGACGCTTGCTGAGGTGGGGGATTTGGATTTGGGTGCCCAAGGTGTTTGGGATGTGAAGGCAGTGTGCTTGTCGAAATCGAATGATTTGTGGTTATGGGAAGAAGTTGGTTTTACGCTTCAGAAAATTAATAAACAGGGGGCTTTACTCACCCAAAGTCGAGATTTGCGTCTATTGCTTGATACTATTCCACATTTTGTTCGCTTGCAGGCTTATTCGGATAGAGTTTATGCCTTGGATGAAAATAGCGGGATTTATAGTTTTGATATAAATGGCCAATTGGATGCTTTCATTCCACTTACAGACATCCGGAACTTTTTTATTTTTCAGAATAAAATTTTCATGGTCGGAAATGGACATTTATTAGTGTATAATCTCGCAAGTCACAATTTTGACTCCCTTTTAATTGAGTATGGGACAAATATTAGGGAAGCGCGTCCAACCTCTAAGGGCGTTTTACTGTTGGTTAAGGACAAAATTATTTTATACAAGGAAAAAACAAATGGATAAAATAGAAAGTCTAAAAACGCTTTTGAAACCGTATCTGCCATTGCTAAGGGAAGCGAAAGAACGGGTTTTGACACAGGATGTCTCCAACTATCCCATCTTTGTTTTGAGTAGTGATGAAATCGAATTGGGCATTCCTCTGACGAAAATTGCTGTTGAAAATGAGAAATTTTCTTATATTCGCCTCACGACGCTAGAAGAGTTGGCGACTAAGGGTATTGTGGAAATGAGCAAGGTGGATGATTTCAGGTCGTTGTACAAATCAAAGAAAGCGCATCTCTGTTTGTTGATTATTCTCGATGAGCAACCGGAGTTTGTATTTTATCCCGAAGTTGTATAGTGCCCGACACGATAAAAATATTTTGAATGTTACCTGATAATTTGGAACAAAACAAGGCCATTAAGATTCTTTACATTGAGGATGATGTCTCTTTTTCGGATCTTGTAAGGATATATTTGGAGCAGGAGTCGTATAGTGTTTATTCTTTCATTGCCAAAGAGACGCTTAAGGAAGGGCTGGAGGTGTTAGAGAACGACGAGAATGTCTCTGTTATTCTATTAGACTTGAATTTGCCGGACAGCAGGGGGTTGGATACATTGGCAACCGTCCACAAAAGGTTTCCCAACCAAAATATTATCGTGTTAACAGGGCAGGATGATGAAAGAATCGGTGTGAGTGCCGTGCAATCAGGGGCACAGGACTACTTAGTCAAAGGAGCATTTGATAATAAAGGATTGGTCAAGTCGATTCGATACGCACTGGAGCGTAGCGCTATTGCCAACCGTTTGGCAGAAGCTCAACGAATAGCCAAGATTGGAAACTGGATATCCATTCCGGAAAATAATTATTTCTTCCTTTCTCCGGTTTCATACCGGTTATTTGGCCTTGATTATGCCAAGGAGGATTTCAGTATAGAAGAAATTCGTCAGCCGGATCATCCTTTTTATCCTCTTTTGGAGCTGGAGGATGAGGTCGTGAATAGGCGAAAACTAAGAAAGGAGGTTCCGATAAAACTTCCAAATGGGGTTACGCGCTTTCTCAATGTTTTGTGTGAGTTATCCATTTCCCCTAGCGGTCAATATATTTTCAATGGTGTGCTGCAGGATATTACCCAGCAGAAGCGCTCCGAGGAAATGCGAAAAGCCCGGGATGACGCACGGCAGGATACCAAATTTAGAGAAAAAGTATTCGCCGAATTGAGTAGAGAAATTAGCAATCCGATTCGAGGTATTCTCGCTACGAGCTTATTATTTGAAGAGGACGCACTCTCGAAAGAGCAGAAGGCATTCGTTCATTCTATAAGAGAATCAGCGCAGTTTTTAAATAAAACAGTTACGCAATTTATTGAGCAGGGGCTATTCAACAAGCCAACCCCTCAAAAAGAACAATTTTTTCTACAGGAAGTGCTGGAGGTATTGCAGGATACGTTCGGCTCGATTATGGAGCAGAAGGGGGGACGTTTGGAAGTACAGTTGAGCGACCGAATTAATTGGGCGGTATTTTTACCTAAAAATCTTTTTAAACAAGTTTTATTTGTATTGGTGAAGCAGGCCTGTTCTCAGGCGGAAAAGGAGGTGTCTATCAAGGTTGACCTAGTCGAAGAAAGAGGAAAGACAGCTAAGATTCAATTGCTGATAAGTGATGATGGAGCTATTATTTCTTCCAAAAAGAGTCCCGGACATCTCATTTTTGATGACACTTCCAAGCCTGCGTTGGGCGTCGCTAAGGCGGTGTTAGAAAGTATTGGGGGGCACATTGGCTATTACACCAATGCTTCTAGGAAAGAGGGAAATGTTTTCTTCATGGAGTTAGTTGTAGAAAAAGGTAAAAAAACCGAAAAAACAACGGACGGAACGAAAAAGCCTGATGCAGCACAGCGTGAAGGCGAGTTAAATCTACTCGTTATTGAGCCTAATCCGATGAACCAACTCCTGCTTAAGAGTACCATCGAAGAGCAGTTGAGTGCCGCGTGCATATTTATGGCTGCCAATGCAAAGCAGGCGTTGAGCATTGCCAAAAAAGAAAAAATACAACTCGTCCTGCTGGATATGGAAGGGGAAAAGAAAGATGTTTTTGATATAACCTCCTTTTTTGCCGAACAGCAGGATAATGTCCCGGTCATAGCGCTGTCGGCTGTAGATTACTCCAACCACCAAAACGATTTAAAAAACTATGGGCTGGACGATTTTATTCTAAAGCCCTACGATCCCGATTTATTGATTGAAAAAATTACTTTTTATGCCAATGTGATGGGATAGAACTCGGACCACTATATTTTAATCCATTTCCGCAACGACCTCCTGTACCTCGGGAATCATTCGCTTTAGCATCCCTTCGATACCTTGCTTTAGCGTAATGGTGGAGGAAGGACACCCGCTACAGGCACCCTGCATGGATACCGTCACACATCCTTGGTGATAATCTTTGAACTCGATATTGCCTCCGTCAGCCTGAACGGCAGGTTTGACGTAAGTCTCAATCAAATCTTTGATTTTGGTGACAATTTCATTGTCTTTGTCAGAATAATTACCGGATTCATGGTGTGCTTCTTTTGCAGCAGCCATTGCCTCGGTGAAACCTTCTTTGACAATCGGAACCTCCGCTTCGATTTGCTTTTTTATGAATTCTTTCAGGGGAAGCATAATATCCTGCCAGGAGTAGTTTATCTCCTTGGTAATAATTACATAATTGGTGCTGATGAAAACACCCTTTACGTAGGCTTCGTGTTCGTCAAAAATAGACTTGGCTAATGGTGACCATTCTTCTGCCAGTTCCTTCGTCCTGAAATCTGCCGAGCCATTGTATAGCATTTTGTTGGTTACAAACTTCAAAGTCTCCGGATTTGGGGTCTGCTCGGTATATAACATGACCGGGCTTTTCTGTATATTATTACTCATTATTATTTTATTTAGAATGATTCTACAAAGGTAACGCTTTTTTTGGGAACTTGTTTAAGTGAAACTCAACCATTCCCTCACGAAACCCCACCTCTTTCTAAAAAACATTTTTTTTTAGTTAGGATATATAATAAAATAAAATACGTTCCGTTTATAAAACCATACACTCAATAGCATACTCACCACAATTGTTTCCTAGTTATTATTCTGGCATGCCGTTTCCCCGGTAATTGTCTTCCCTTCTGACCAATGATTGGCTTTGTGCCACCCCGGTTTTAAATTAACGTAAATAAGGCAGTTTTCGAGTTCTCGAAAAAGGTAGATAGGGTGAGATGTACTATTCATTTCCACTCATACTTATATCGTAGGACTCTCTGTTTTCTCCGGAAGATTATCTTGCTGCAACGGGATTTTCTTCAAGTGACGGAGTAACGATGGTACCTGAGTTATTCTGTTGCGATTATGCAATTATTAACTATTTCTAATTGGTAAGTTGTCAATTAAATCACTTTTGGTAAGTAAGTGATATGCTTGGCCTATTTGCCCAAAATCGATTAAGTATGAGAGTTATCACGACTGTCCTCCTAGGACTACTATGTACCATATATTCATTTTCACAATCAAATTATTCATCACTCAAGCCGGTAGAGATTGTTGCGGAAAGCAAAAGTGCCGGAAATGCTTTTGAAGCGGCATCATTGTTTCATCCCTCTGAGAAGAAAAAAAATCTGGCGAATAAAGACGTATTGAGCTACAGCACATTCGGTTTGGATGTCGAGGCACTACAAAAAGTATTGTTTAAATCACCGCAATCAATTACGCTGGATATTCCAAGACAGCAGAAGCGGACGCTCGAACTGGAATTGGTTCAGGTCAATCCCTTCGACGGAAATTTCCAAATCACACAAAGTGACAATAAGGAACCCTTTCAATTCAGTCCCGGCCTTCACTATAGGGGTATTGTAAAAGGCGAGCCCAATTCTTTGGTTGCAATCAGCATCTTTGAGGATGAGGTGTCCGGCCTAATCAGTACGCCATCAGAGGGGAATCTCGTATTGGGCAAGCTCAAAGATAAGAGCAATGAGCCGCAATACATCCTCTATAATGATAAAAATTTAGTGGGGAGTCGGGGCATTTATTGCGACACGCAGGACGACCCGGCAGGATATACTCGCGACCAAATCAACTTCACACTTGACGAAAGCAAGACAGCAGGTGACTGTGTTCGTATTTATTTTGAGGTGGATTACGATATTTATCAAAACAAGGGAGGAACGACCAATGCAGTCAATTACATCACGGCGATTTTCAATGAAGCTGCTACGCTTTACGCGAATGAGAATGTGAGTTTGGTCATTTCCGAGGTTTTTGTTTGGAACACACCCAGTCCTTATTCCGGTACGACAAGCGGTAGTTTACTGACACAATTCCAAAATTACAGGACGAGTTTTAACGGCGATTTGGCGCAACTGGTCTCTTATCAGGCTAGTGGCGGAATCGCTGTGCTTTCGGGCTTATGCCACCCTGTGACAGCGGCACGGATGAGTTTTGTCAGCGTTAATTCTACCTATAATAGTGTACCAACCTACTCTTTCTCCGTGATGGTTGTTGCTCACGAATTGGGCCATTTGCTGGGGTCTAATCATACGCACGCCTGTGTTTGGAATGGGAATAATACGGCTATTGACGGGTGTGCGGGATTCACAGAGGGCAATTGTGCGCTACCTCCTAATCCTCCTGCCGGAGGTACCATTATGTCCTATTGCCATATTACCAGTGTTGGGGTTAATTTCAGCCTTGGGTTTGGTACGCAGCCAGGTAATGTCATCCGAAGTATGATTAATAATGCGACCTGCCTACAGCCTTGTAGCAGCGGTGGTGGCGGTAATGGCGGCGGTAACGGTGGTGGCAATGGAGGAGGAGGCTCTTCTTCTACCTGCGATGCGAATGAGGTTTACCTCAACGTTACGCTTGATAATTATGCTCAGGAAAATACCTGGACGATTACAGATGCAGCCGGGAATACAATTTATTCCGGAGGTCCTTACCCAAAGGCAAGTGCCGGAGTCGTCGTTAGGGATACCTTCTGTATGACGGATGGCTGCTACGAATTTACGATGAAAGACAGCTATGGCGATGGGATGTGTTGCCAGTACGGTAACGGTGGTTATATACTGAAAAAAGCCAGTGGCGAAGTGCTCGCTCAAGGTGGCTCTTTTGAAGCGGAGGAGACGACAGCCTTCTGTGTTCCCGATAATAATACGGGCGGTAGCGATGATTGTCTGCCGATTGATTGGGGAGCTTACCCGCTACAATCGTATGGTGGAAGTCAGGACCACGGAGAATACCAGTTCCTGAACAATAATACCGTATTGTATATCAAAAATAACGCATGGAAGCAAATCCCGCTGATTTATACCGTGACACCGGGTACTGTCTTGGAGTTTGATTTCAAATCGACCATCGAGGGAGAAATACACGGTATTGGATTTGATGACAATGCGTCTATTTCTTACGGTCGTACCTTCAAAGTATATGGTACGCAAAACTGGGGCGTTCAGGACTATAACACTTATGACGGTAGCGGGAATTGGATGCATTTTGTCATCCCTGTCGGACAGTTTTACCAGGGTGATTTTGATCGCCTGTTTTTTGTCGCAGACCATGATAGTGGTGCACACAATGGTAATGCTTACTTCAAGAATATTGTCATTAGGGAAGGAAGCGGCTGCACGGGTAATATTGACGAGGAGCGGCAACAACCCTCTATCCCCGGCGAAGTCAAAGCTGATTTGGGATTACAATTATACCCCAATCCTGCGCGGGATGCTCTGAACATCAATTGGGAAGTAACCAAGCCGGGCGCTACTCAGGTCATCGTTTACAATATTACCGGGCAGGTCATGAAATCAATGGAAACGGATGCACAAACGGGGAGCAATGCCAAAACACTCGATATCAATACGCTTGGTGCCGGTACTTATATACTCCGTATGCAGGCAGATAATCAGGTTGTGACCAAAAAATTCATGGTTGTAAAAGAGTAGCTTGAAAGTAACTACTCATGTAGTTGCAAAGAAACAATTGAGTGTATAACAATTGTGAGTAGTATTTTGAGAGGGGCATCGGGAGATGCCCTTCTTTTTTTTATTTGTCTCCGTAGTGTCCAAAACAGGATGCAATTTCTAGAACGTCTTCATTTATTCTATAGATTAGGCGATGCTTACTGGTAATTCTTCTTGACCACCATCCCTGTAGCTCTCCTTTTAGTGGCTCCGGTTGTCCAATTCCATTGAATGGATTTTTGAAAATATCGAGGATTAATTCCCAAAGCTTGGCAGGAAACTTGGGGTTTTCTTTTTTGAGACGGGGGATGTCCTCCTTTGCTTTTTTACTTAGACGAATGACCTGCATTTATCAATTATTAATCATTTGTAAGAAGGCTTCTTTTGAAGTTTTATGAAATGATTTATTATCCAATTCCATTGTAGCAGAAAGAATCTTCATGTTATTTGTTAAATTTGAGGTGTCTTCAGCGCTGGGTTTCCAAAAACCGGTAAAAATGGAGTAGGCTCCAAATCTTGTAATAGTGTTATACAAAAACTCAATCAATTCCGACTTTATTCTTCTTTTGGGGAAGTGAATCTGATTGGTCAGTATCAAATCGGCTAGTATAACAGCTACATCCAGTTGCAGGGAGGAGTCAATCCAGTCTTTAATACACCTGATTTGCGGAGAAGGATGGAGAGAAAAAAGTTTGAAAGTCTCGTATTCAGGTCTGCTTTTTTGAAAGCCTTTGAGAATGTTTTCAAATGAATTTGGCATGATTTCAAATATGGGAGAAACAATTTTTTCATAAGCAGAAAGCACCACAGAAATGGTTTTGGCTAAGTCTGAAAAAGGGGCTAATTGTAAGTTTACTGAAATGTGATTATTAATTGCCTCAAAGTAGAGGTTTAGGTCTTTGTCGTTTTCTGCCAGCCATTCAATCAAATCGAATCGAAGGTCAAACATATTTTCCAATAAGCTATTGGCAACTTCTTCGATTGACCTGTCCTTACTTCTGATGATTATTAGGTCAACCAAATCAGCAACATCCTGCTCAATGGATTTTTGAGAGAAAATGTTCTTTTCGAGATTGGCTAATGCCACAAAACGACCTATTGGTTCATTTATTGCTAACATTCTATTCGTTTGAAATGCGTTATATTTCTTGTTTTTTAACAGCAATTCCCCATGTGGGTTTATTGTGCGACCCTGCTAGGGTCGAGAAGCGTTTTTCGATAAATTTGGCTAACAAAGTATGACCACTCTGTGGTCAAAGATACGCAAAATGACCACAGAGTGGTCAAACTTTGTTAGAAAACAGCGATTTATACCATTTCGACCCTAGCAGGGTCGCACAAAACAGCAAACAATTTTCCACATGGTGAATTGCTGGTTTTTTAATAACAACAAAAATAAAGGAATAATTCATTTAAA
>JALVDO010000329.1 GCA_027008975.1 Saprospiraceae bacterium
ATTGGTGATAATTTCCAAATTTGGCACCAGCGCATCTATCACACTTATCATTCCTTTGGGGAGGGTGTGATTTCTTCCCGGATAATACCCATCATGCTGAAGCACATTGGCTGCCAATTTGTTCGCATCCTCCGCGTAGGGAATTTCGAGTTCAAGGCGGATACCACAATGGAACACCCTTTCCAACTTCGGACTCAGGACTTCCTCCTCCCAAAACATTTCAATCAGCTCCAAAAGTGTGATTTCGGGAAAATTAAATGATTCATCATAGAGCTTGTTCAAAAACACCGTCCACCTGTTCCACTCTTCCTCACTAACCTCCTCCCCGTCTATATCATAAATGTAAGTAGGCTCCACAATGGTCGGAATGGTATCAATTTGGTGTCCTTCAGCAAACGAAAACAACGGATTGCCCTCATCGCCATGAATCCAGGATGCCCCCAAGTCGGCTTTCATCCCACCAAAATCAACGGATTGTATGCGCCCACCTGCCCTGTCAGATGCCTCCAAAACGGTGACATGATAACCCGCCTTCGATAATTTATCAGCCGCTACAAGCCCTGAAATTCCAGCACCTACTACGATGATGTCAATATCCGAATTTGCATTCGGAACGACGGGCTTCTGCTTCTTACAATGGCTGTAAGTAATAATCCCCAGGGAGGCCAAAACGGCTTTTTCTATAAATTTCCTTCTCGATTGCTTCATTGCCGGCACAGTGTTTTTTCCAAGCGAAGCTACGTATTTTTTGGGTAAAGAATTTAGTTTTGGTGGTTTTTGTTGTGATTTCCTGTAAAGAGATGACAAAATTATTTGAACGTCTTTTGGTTTTGAATGAATGAAGGCAAAGAAATAAATAATCAATTTCCATCAAAAAACAACCACCAATCGCCCCTTTCCCCGTATTTTTGCAAAAAATAACACCATGATTAATCTATTACCGAACATCCATCATCGAGAAAGCGGGCAGTTTTTCCTCATCGCGGGTCCCTGTGCCATCGAAGGAGAAGAAATGGCATTTCACATTGCGCAGGAACTGGTCAATATCACCAACGAATTGAAAATACCTTTTATCTTCAAAGGCTCGTACAAAAAAGCCAATCGTTCCCGCCTCGATTCCTTCACCGGCATTGGTGACGAAAAGGCATTGGGCATCCTGAAAAAAATCGGTAAACACTTCAACATTCCCGTCACGACCGATATTCATACGGAAGAAGAGGCTGCGCTTGCCGCTTCATACGTCGATGTCCTGCAAATACCCGCCTTTCTATGCCGGCAAACTTCCCTCTTGGTGGCTGCTGCCAAAACGGGCAAAGTTGTCAACATCAAAAAAGGACAATTCCTCAGCCCGGAAGCTATGCAGTTTGCCATCGACAAAGTTAGGCAATCGGGTAATAATAAGGTCCTCGTGACCGACCGTGGAACGATGTTCGGCTATCAGGATCTGATCGTCGATTTTCGCGGCATCCCAACAATGCAGGCGATGAATGTTCCCGTCGTTCTCGACTGTACGCATTCGCTACAACGTCCCAATCAATCAAGTGGCGTCACCGGCGGTCAACCGGCATTGATTGCGACCATTGCCAAAGCCGGCATCGCTATCGGCACAGATGGTCTATTTATAGAGACGCACCACGAACCGGAAAATGCCAAATCAGACGGCGCCAATATGCTGCCACTCCAAGAAATGAAACCGCTTTTGGAGCAGTTGGTGGCTATTCGGGGTGTTTTGCTTTAAAAAGGGTTTCTTGTTCTTTGTTCCAATCATTGAGTCCGAAGGGATCGGAGCGGCTGTTTGTAAGGATAAAGGCTAAATCGAAGATGCTGACAGGCGTAGCCTCGTCAGTAGGCTAAAGGCTAAAGGCT
>JALVDO010000330.1 GCA_027008975.1 Saprospiraceae bacterium
GGAATTTAAGCAGGAAGGACAAAAGGTTATTGCGCACCGAAGGTTAGAGTTCGTGCCAATGTCGATTTCGCCGGAAGAATACCCCGATTTTAAAAAGTTCTTTGAGAAGGTACTCGAAGGAGACAACTATTATTTGAGCTATGAATAAAAATATTATTTTTCGATGCATTCTGTTAGGGGCGTTCTTTCTTTTGTCGCTTACCGCTTTCGCCCAAAACGGCAAAATAGTTAGCAGCAAAAATTTCGATTGGCGGGATTATCCGAACCTCGTTAGTCGAATAGAGCAGAATGGAAAGGTGAAAAAGCATCTGACTTACCTGAATGAAGTGGAGATGGAGGAGATATTTTACCTCAGTGATGGCTTGAAGGTGAAGGGCTTTTTGATACATCCAAAAAAGCCCGGCAATTACCCCTGTGTCATCTACAATCGGGGCGGAAATCGGGAGTTTGGTAAGATTACTCCACGTAAAGTTGTTTTCATTCTAGCTCGAATTGCCTCATGGGGATACACAGTCGTCGCTAGTCAATACCGTGGTAACGATGGGGGCGAAGGCAGGGAGGAGTTTGGAGGTGCCGATGTCAATGACATTCTCAATCTCATTCCCTTACTGGCAAATGATGCCAAGGCTGACACTTCCCGTATGGGAATCTACGGCTGGTCGAGAGGAGGTATGATGACTTATTTGACGTTGACTAGGACCAATCAATTCAAAGCCGCCATCGTCGGTGGAGGCGTTAGTGACCTAAGGATGGTTATGGATACCCGGCAAGATACATTTGAGACCGTTTATCTGGAAAATATCCCAAATTATGAGCAAAACAAAGCCAAAGCACTCAACGAACGCTCCGCTATCCTTCAGGTTGAAAATTTTCCGAAGACAACCCCTATTTTGATGATGCACGGCACCGCCGACTGGCGCGTCGTCCCACAAATGGCACTGGAGTTGTCAATGACTTTTATCAAACACAAAATTCCCCACCGGCTGGTATTATTCGAGGGAGGCGATCACGGTTTGAGCGAACACTGGCGCGAAGTAGATGACCTCGCCCGAAAGTGGTTGGATGATTACGTCCGCGATGGGAAGGAGTTGCCGGAGCTGATACCACATGGGAGATAGCTACGCGAGGGGATGCTATCACCTTTTTATCGGGATTGACATCCTCATTCCGATTCAAATTCTTGTTTTCCAGACTTTTTCTCACTTTTTAGCGTTCCTAATTAGGTTGTGAATTGAGAGCGAATGAAATATATGAAACGATTACTGTTTTTACTACAACTATGTGTTGCTTATTGGCCACTAATGGGGCAGGAGGTGCAGGATACTTCTTCCCAAGTGGTGGATATTGACCATGCAGATTTGTACGAGATTGTCAATGGGGATGATCAAATTCAGAAATTAACCGGACACGTTGCCTTCTCAC
The DNA here is from genome assembly GCA_027008975.1 of Saprospiraceae bacterium. Taxonomy (GTDB): domain Bacteria; phylum Bacteroidota; class Bacteroidia; order Chitinophagales; family Saprospiraceae; genus JALVDO01. The sequence goes on from JALVDO010000330.1 coordinate 1,423, forward strand.
AGGATACGACCAATATGTATTGTGATACCGCTGTCATTAAAAATGAAAACGACGTCTTTGCTTTGGGAAATATTTACATAAGGCAAGGGGACTCAATTCACGTTTACTCCGATTCTTTATTTTACAGTGCGGTTTCCAAAATTGCCGATTTGTATGGCGAGGTTATATTGACGACGGGAGAGAAAAGCCTCTTTACCGACCATTTGGAGTATGATATGAATGCCAAATTGGGTACTTACACGACGGGTGCACTACTGACGGACGGTGAGACGCAATTGCGAAGTAAAAGGGGGTTTTACTTTGTCGATGAGCACAAGATTTACTTCAAGGATAGCGTCATTGTCGTGGGGGAGCATTTCTCCGTCAAGGCAGATACCCTGATTTTTAATACAGAAACCCATATTGTTGATTTTACAGGACCTACTTTGATGACCAACCAGGACAATCGGGTGTATTGCGAAGCGGGCTATTACGATACGAAGAGCGATTATGGAATCTTCCGCGAAAATGCCCAATTTATCGATGGCGAGCAAAAGGGGAGGGCAGAAGAGATTATCTACGATGGTGGAAATAAAGAGTACGTCCTCAGCGGGCATGCTTTGTACGAAAAGGGAGGAAGGGAAGCCAAAGGAGATGTCATTCGTTACGATGCCGCCAATGAACGGGTCTTTTTGATGGGGAATGCCTATTTTAAGGACTCGACGAGATTAATTGTGGCCGATACCATTATTTACGATTCTGAAAAGGGAACTTATTCGACCAAGGGGCGGGCTATTATCCACGATGGTGAAAAAATCCTAAAAGCAGAGCAAATTGATTTTGATGAGGAGTCCGGTACCGGATTGGCATCGGGTAGTGTCGTTTGGCAGGACACGGTGGAGCAGGTTTCCATCCTTTGCAGTACAGCGGAATACCGACAGGAAGACAGCTACCTGAAAGCCTCAGGGGGCAGCTTCGGACGACCGTTGATGGTGAGTATGGTCGATGGGGATTCCCTTTACATTGCCGCCGATACGCTGTATTCTTACGAGGAGACAGATAGTACGGCGGTAGATACTTTTAGGGTGTTGCAGGCTTTTCACGATGTGCGTTTATTTAAGAGTGATATGCAGGCATTGTGTGATTCCCTTGTTTATCATTCCAGAGATTCTCTTTTTTATTTTTATGATAATCCCATTATGTGGTCGGATACCTCGCAATTCGTTGCGGATACCATGTCGATGCGCTTGGCAAACAATAATCTGGAAAAGGTGTTTCTTAAACGGGACGCCTTTATACTCAATTCGCCCGATGAAATATACTTCAATCAGGTGAAGGGAAAAAATATTACAGCTTCGTTTGATTCGAGTGAGCTGAGGAGGATGTACGTTATCGGTAATGCCGAAACGGTCTATTATGTTATTGATGAGGAGGGGGCTTATGTCGGGGTGAACACCACTAAGTGCAGCGAGATGGAGTTGTATTTCTACCACAATACGGTTGAGAAAATTAAATTTTTCACCCAGCCCCAATCGGAGATGATTCCCATGAGCAAAGCCAACCATGAGCAACTCAAATTGAAGGGATTTAAGTGGGAAAAGGACATTCGTCCGAAGAGTATTTCTGATTTATTCGGGGAGCGGAAGGGGCGTATGAGAACCGGTGCAGATGTAGAGGGCATTATTGAGGGCAAACGACCGAAAGGGAAGCTGAAGGGCGGGAGAGAGTGAGGAATGTTGTATGTTTGAAGTATTGCTGGTGAGAATATTACGAATAGCAAATTTGTAACTTATTTTAGAATAATAATGTTATATTTGTATTGATAATTTATCAAAATAGTATAAATATGATTTCAAGTAACGAGGTAGTTAATTTAATTAAAAAATTTAGTCTGACAGACCGATTGAAGATTGTTGAAGAAATCTTGAAAAATATTCGAGAGGAAAGGGTGA
>JALVDO010000331.1 GCA_027008975.1 Saprospiraceae bacterium
GAATTTTTGGAAGAATCCAAAATTGAGAGCTTGCTGATGAAGTATTGTCGATTTTTACCCATCCCTATCAAATTCGGTACTCGAAAGGAGACTATTAAGGAAGGAGAAGGAGATGATGCAGTAGAGAAGGAAATAGAAGTCGATAACATCATCAATAATACCAATCCTCTTTGGAAACAACCGGCGAATAAACTCAAAGACGAGGATTACATCAACTTCTATAACGAGTTGTATCCGATGAGTGCACCACCCATGTTTTGGATACATCTAAATATCGACCACCCGTTCAAATTGACGGGAATACTATACTTCCCAAAGTTGAATAATTCCTTTGAGGTACAAAAGAACAAAATCCAATTGTACTCCAATCAGGTGTACGTGACGGATGATGTGAAGGATATTATCCCTGAATTTTTACAATTATTACACGGGGTAATCGACTCGCCGGATATTCCACTTAACGTCTCAAGGTCATATCTGCAGGGAGACCCCAATGTACAGAAAATCAGCAAGTACATTAGCCGAAAGGTAGCCGACAAACTCAAGCAGCTATTCAAAAAAGACCGGGAAGCTTACCAGAAAAAATGGGATGACCTGAGTGTATTTGTCAAGTACGGTATGATTTCGGATGAGAAATTCTACGAAAAGGCATTGAATTTTGCCCTGCTAAAAAACACAGCTGATGAGTATTATACCATTCAGGAGTACAAAGACAAGGTCAAGGCAACCCAGACAAACAAATTTGACAAAACTGTCATTTTATACACCAGCGACACAAAAGAGCAGTATGCCCAAATAGCAGCATGTAAAGACAAGGGGTACGATGTAGTGGTACTCGAGCACATTATCGATAACCACTTTATACAGCACCTCGAATACAAGATGCCGGACATTACCTTTATCCGCGTAGATGCCGATACGGTTGACAACCTTATACAGAAGGACGAAAAACAAGAATCCGTCTTGAGTGAGGACGAGCAAAATACCGTCAAATCCATCTTTGAAGGAATCGTTGGAGACAATATGGCCACTGTACAACTGGAGCCTATGTCGCCGGAAGCACCTCCGGTACAGATAACCAAGCCCGAATTTATGCGCAGAATGAAGGAAATGCAGGCTATGCAAGGCATGAATCTGGGTGAAATGCCGGACACCTACAACGTCGTTGTGAATACCAACAACGAGCTGGTCGCTAAGAAAATAACCGGCATTAAAGATGAGGAAAAACAAAAGGAAGTAGCCCACTATCTCTACGATTTGGCGTTACTCAACCAAAACATGCTCAAAGGCGAAGAGTTAACCAATTTCGTCAAAAAGAGTATGGAGTTTATTAATTAGCAGCAAAGGTGAAAGTTAAAATATTTATAAATCGCCACTCTAAAAATATGGGGTGGCGATTTTTTATTGAGAACCGAACTTCTTACAACCTTTTGCAAAAATGATTATTTTTTTGTATTTTTGTCATACCTGAGAGGTAATATTGGTTTTGACTTGACAAGTAACTGAAAAGATGCCCATTAAATTTGGAAAACGTGGATACATAGAACCAACGCAAAGAATAGATCTGGGCATTGAGGAGTTTAGATTTTTTTTGTAAATAGCATCTCCAAAAGTCAGACACGGGAAAAGCTATTTCATGGATACTTGAAGTACACGCAAATGTTCAAGGCTGAAATAAAGGAGGACGTTACTCAGTGGATCGGAGGAAGTTTTACGACAAATAAACTAAACCCAAGGGATATAGACCTATTAACAATTGTTAATCACGAAACTTTTGCCGAAAAACATGACTTAATAGAAAAGGAATTCAGAAAAAAAGCAAAATTGCTATACGGAGTTGATGCATACGTTATTGCGTCATATCCGGAGGAACACGAAAAATTTCCATTATTTCAAGGTAATTTGATTTATTGGGACAACCAATTCTCTAAGACTAGAAAAAACAGGGCTGGGAAACGTTTTAAAAGAGGTTACATTCAAATTACTCACAAAAGTAAAGAACAATGAATCAATCTGAATTTAAGAAGGCTGCAAATAGAGCTGTAAAAGTATCTGAGTTAATCGAGGAGATAATACGTATAGATGATTTATTGGCTCTTCATGAGCAATTTCAGGCACAGAATTATGAAAAACAGCAATATATTGATAGACGACGCGCCTTTATGGCGGAGTTAAACCAGTTGTTAACACCTCACCATTTAAAATTAGTATCCGAAGGACAAGCAGCCTGAATAAACAATGAAGTTAACATTGTAAATGTATCTGGGCTTTTTATTTCGGCATTCCCGCTCGGAATATCTTGCCCTCTCCTTCCATTTTTACAACAGTATCATCATCTACCCAAAAACATTTCCCCTCTGTAAAAATTTGTTCATCAATACTTACTTTTCCTTCCATTACAAAGTAAATGGCGGGACCCAAGCCGGGTTGAACTTGTAGCACATCAGAAGCGGAGAGCGTAATTTCACTTAATTCAAAATCCGGCGCAAGGGTTTTAAAAACCACCTGATTCCTATTTATTTTCTCACTGGCGATGATATGAGGAACGGTAGGACGAAAATCCATATTGGACAATAACTCATCAATGTCGATGTGCTTGGGTGTTAGCCCACCGCGAAATACGTTATCCGAATTGGCCATCAACTCGACATTAACTCCTTCGAGATAGGCGTGGGGCATACCGCTTCCCTGATAAATCACGTCCCCCCTTTTCAGTTTCAGTAGGTTAAACAAGTAAATGGAGAAAATGCCCCTGTCGTAATTTCCCGCTTGCGTGTATCGCTCAAAGGCTTTTTTTGCCCAATAATCCGGATTTTCTTTGGGGATTTGTGTTGCCTCTGATAAACGTTTTTCTAACGGAGCAAGCATTTTATTAACCATCGGCTGCGGCATACGCATGAGGTATCCGTATAGACGACCAATGCTTTTGTCCCTTCGAAATACATCTGCCAAAACAGTCAATTCCGGGGTATTTATCAGGGATTTAAGTATTTTATCTTCCGTCATGAAGCCATGCAATGTCCAAAATTCCGTCAATGCGAGCATCAGCTCCGGTTTGTGGTTGGGATCTTTGTAGTTGCGATTGGGGGCATCGAGGGGAATTCCCATTTTGTTTTCTCTTTCAAAACCAGAGATGGCAGCTTCTTTGGAGGGGTGTACCTGAATGGAAAGCATTTCCTTTACATCCAATATTTTAAATAAAAAGGGTAGCTTTGTGCCGAATTGTTGAAGTACTGACACTCCGAGTGCTTGTTTTGGGTTTTCGTCTATCCATTCGGGCAGGGGGATGATACTTTTTCCAGTTTGCAAGGCAGAAGGGCTCTTTGGGTGGGCTCCCATCCATAGTTCG
>JALVDO010000332.1 GCA_027008975.1 Saprospiraceae bacterium
TACAATGGGAAGGAGCTGGAGAGTGGCTTGGGGTTGGAGTGGCTTTATTATGGCGCCCGTATGCATGACCCTGCGATAGGGCGCTTTACGGGGGTGGATCCGTTGGCAGATGAAATGGCTGCGTGGTCGCCATTCGCTTACAGCTTTAATGCTCCAGTTTTATTTGTTGATCCCGATGGGGAAAAGCCTATTCCAGTTTCTTCATACGAATTTAGGCTATATGCTCAGAGTAAAGGACTTTCAGGAAATCAACAAATTGGGGCATATTTTGAGAGACTTGTAATAGCTTCTTTACAAACTACACGCCCTGTTGTCCATAATACAAGCCGGAATTTTTATTCTCCTGTAAGAAATGCGATGAATGGTGGGTTACCATCTTCAGTTCGACCAGATGGGATTTCTGTATATTTGGGTGGAAGTAGTAAGGGCGAAACTTTTATATCACCTTCATTTTATGAAGCGAAAGCAACAAGTGCTGCAATTACAAAGAAATACAGAAAAGGTCAGATTACAGGAATGATTGATGCTTTAGCGAATATGACTAGAAGACCAAATGAAATGGCATCATTAACTCTTATTACGACCTCAGATACAAAAATTTCTGCCGATATTTTAGAGTATGCTTCGAAAAGAAATGTTGTGATATTTCAGTCTATAGCGGCTATAGATGATGAGACGGGAGAGTTTATAGTGTCTGAAAAGTTTTTATTGAATGGGAATGCACTATCGACATTTGTCGATCAACTTTCAAAGTTGAATGGCATATATGATGAATTTAATGGAGTTAATCCTGATTTGTATCTTGATGGGGAAAATCCAGGCCTTGATGATCCAGATCCTGCAGAAATAGATGACAAATGAGTAGGCTGAAACATGTTTTGATAGTATCTGCTTCTATTGTTTTTTTGGGTGTTCATTTAAAGGCTCAAGACAAAATGAAAAAGAAATTTTTTGGGGGTATAACATTTTATGAAATATCCGATCAAGAGCGTGATGTCTTGTTGGCTGGTGGTAGTAGTTCTGAGGAATATAAGGCAGATCTGATATATGATTTAGCTGACGGTAGAGTTATTTACGAAATGAAATACGTGAAAAACTATCTCTTTAACAGCAGACGAGATTTTGATTTGTTTATTGAGAAGATAGAGCATCCCCAGGGAATTGGAGGTTTACTGCAGACTTACACTCATCCGATTGAGGATGATAGGTTTATTGAGAAACGGGAAATGTATGTTGCATTTTTTGTTGATCAATATAATGTTGAAATTGATGTGTCATCTCTAGATGAATTGGATAAGCTTGATGATTTATTGAATGAGTTGACTTTAGAAGAGCTTAAGGAATATCGCCTATCTATCATAGCATTAATTGGTGATTCTATTGTTTCAAATTTTGAAGGTGCAAGGTGGGTGTACCTAAATATTCCTAATCCTCAGGGAGAGCGGGCACCGGTAATAATAATTAAGGGGAAGACATTGATCGATCCTGCAAGTGTTTATTACGAAGAGTACAATAAGAAAGTTAAGGATTTTAACTATAAAATCTCAGTGAGTAGAGCGATAAGAGGCTGTCTATGAAGTTGTGGCCTGCGCTTGCTCCTAATCTTTAAGCAGTAATTTAATCGTATCCGTCCGAGCAAGTACCTCTTGTCCATCTAAGAAAGAGACTTGATCTTTGCCAGCAATTCTCACTTTAGCCTGAATCCAGCTGAATCTGGTACATCTTGCAAATCTTGCCATAGAGCTCAGTCATGCTTTCGCAAGGGAGTATCCTGAATACTGCCTTAACTGCCTCCCATAGCTTGAGCTTTGTTTTCAGGTGCTTCAGAATAGCCTGAAAATATTTACAGGCCCGCTGCTGTGCCTGATCCACTGTAAAGGCCAACATCATCAAATAAGCGAAATTAGTACACAGATTTTCCTCGCCATGCCCGAAATTATGCGAAAAATTGTAGTCCTGATTTTTCAGCGTATTGAAAACTTCGTTTTCTATTTTCCAACGGCTTCGACCCATGCGCATCACGGGCATGATTGTCTTTCGGGATAGCGTAATATTCGTAATCCAGGAAAATATCTTTTCCTCGCCTTTTTTATTCGTCCAAATGCAATACAAAAAGTTGCACAGCACATCACGATTGCTGTCATTCAAAGACAACTTATTGACATATCCAAAAGTATAGGTACCTTCCGCAGTCTTTATATCCTCCCAATGTACTTTATGCTCTTCGTTTAGCCGATCAAATTGCTCATACAAGGCCTGGTGAGAACTTTCCTTTGCATTTATTACATACCGCCAATTCGGGTTTTCATTGATGCAGCGAACGAGGGGCGCACATGCATACAAAGCATCCATCGTAAGCACTATAAGTTCCTGATTATGAGTCAGTTGTAGCTTGTCGAGCAGTCGCTTTGCTGCATTCAATTCGCAGTCATTCTTCTGCTCTCCATCCTGCCTGACAATAGGTTCATTATCCATTACAAAAACCTCTTTTTCGCCCGGACAAACCACTGCCGCACTAAGCATGCTGTGATAGTTTGAACGAGAACCATCCCTGTGGGTTCTTTGCAGACAATGTGGACAACTAATCTTCTTCGAGCTAAAATGCTCCACCCCATCTATACTTACAACCAGATGCTTATTCCAATAGTAATAATCCTTTAACAGGCCTTCCCGCTTAATCCTGGAAAACAACAGGGCAAAAGCCTCGCGCAGTTCTTCGGAAGGTATGCCATCCAAAACCTTACGCAATCCATTATCCGAGGGAATATCTCTTATCCCGTAGATTGTCTTTAAATTGCTTTCTTCAGCTTCACTCTTCTGCCGAAAATAAAACAATGAGGGGCACTTCAGAGAGTATATGGCATATGCACTCTTTAAGACATCTGACAGTTCATAGCTCGAGTTTTCACGACGTTCGTCCTGCACTTTCTTAAAAAAGGGCACCAGTACCTCATGGTAGAAATGCTCAAATTCACTTAGACTTGCTTTAGTGGCTGGCTTTTTCTTGGTTTTCATGCCGTAAAAGTACACAACTCCCTGATTTTCGCTACTTTTGGGCTAAAGTGCGAATTGCTGATGTCTATGATGCCTCGGGCCGCCTGGTGCAGATCAACACCCCGGGCGAGGCGGAGTGCTTTTTGGCACAGGGTATATGTGAGTTGTCAAAAAACGTTACAATAATCCCCAGCGGGCCGGGCGGTGATTGCTGGCGGTTGCAGAGCCTTACAGATGCTATGTTGTGAACATAGCAAAAAATTTTTGAAAAAGTTGTAACTTTGGGTTGCCAAGAGGTTAGGTTTTGAGTTAAAAACGTCATGGTTTTAGTTTTTAATTCGCGTTGTCAGGGTT
>JALVDO010000333.1 GCA_027008975.1 Saprospiraceae bacterium
CCTCGAACTTATCAGTCAATGTTCCGGAGCTAACCTTCGAAGAGGTAGTACTAAGTAATAAAAAGCCCTATTTCCGAAACGAAGGTACCTGGGGTATCAGTACGGCTATTGGTGGAAATTTTAATGGCTTTAATTTTTCTGTCAGTCCTCCAAAATTGCGAAGGCCAGCCAACAGCACAGAAGAGGAAGTGGCACTTATGGTGGATATTAGTATCAATATCACGCCTTCCGGCGGAACGGGACTTAGTGCTTGTTCCGGCCTTATGTTCGTCGGCAAGATGGTCACCATTGACGAAAGGCAAAAGTGGGTCTATGACCATTTTGAAATCAAAAAAATCAACGTCGATGCCTCAGGTCCAAGCTTTTCTGTCAAAGGTTGTTTGGAGTTTTTCGACCATGAGCCGGGTGTTGAAAATTTCGGAAAGGGCTTTAAGGGTGTCGTAGAAGCCTGGTTTGGAGGTATTAACAAACGTACCGCCGGTCCCAACAACGGTAGTGCGCAAACCTGTCATTGTGGAGGAAGCGGCACAACGGGTAACTGGGGATTTGCCGCCATGGCCATCTTTGGCAACGCGGGCCCGGATGACGACCCCTTCAAGTACTTTATGGTAGATGTGATGGCTAAACTCGGCGAAACCGGTCTGCCAATTGGTCCGGTCAAGATTACCGGATTCGGAGGCGGTGTCTATAAAAATATGTCGAGACAGGCACCGCTACAAATGGCTTTATCGGAAGCCCCACCACCCGATGCCATGCCGACAGCAGATCAAATTGCTCTGGGCAGTTCCCTGTCCGGAACCGTCTATCTGCCAGATCCCAGCATTAGACTCGGCATCAAGGCGACGGTTGCCTTCAATGTCGGCGACCCCAAAGCCTTTAATGCCAATGTGACCTTTGAGATAGCTTTTAACAGCAGCGACAACGGAGGTGGCATTAATAATATCTCGTTGTACGGCAATTGTGCTTTTATGACCAAGCCTAATATGGATAAATCACCTGAATATTCGGAATCAGGGGGCGCTCCCAATAATGGGGCGAAGGTCAACGCCTATTTTGATTTGTCCTATGATTTTGAAAATAAAATCTTCTCTGCCGGCTTTGAAGTATTCGTCAAAGCGCTAAGCGGTAAAATGACGGGTGGCGGACAGGCCAATATCTATTTTGCTCCGGAAGAGTGGTACATCAACATCGGTTGGCCAAGTGACGACCCCGCTCTCGACCGGCGGATTACCTTGCATTACGATATTCCTGTACTGGGGAATGCGACACTAACCGCCTACCTCGACATTGGTAATTCGATTCCGCCTATGCCTTCTCCAAATTCCTTTGTCACCGAACTCACAGGAGTTGGCAACTTTATGAATAATGAAAGCCTACGCGCCAGCGGAAACGGATTTGCCTTCGGTGCGGCATTTACCGTACAAACCGGCAAAAAAGACAGGGGTATCTTTTACGCCTATTTTAATGCCGGACTTGGCTTTGATATTAATATGCAGAACTACGGTGATGCACAATGCTCCAATACCGGTGAAGCACTTGGCATCGATGGCTGGTACGCTTCAGGGCAGGTATGGGCTTATTTACAGGGGACGGTCGGCATTCACGTCAACCTGTGGTTTGTCCACGACGACTTTGATATTTTGGACATTGGAGCAGCCGCTATCCTTCAGGCAAAACTTCCCAATCCGTTCTGGGCAAGGGGTGCTGTAGGTGGACAATACAGCATACTTGGCGGGCTGGTGCATGGAAACTGCAACTTCCAACTGACACTCGGTAAACAATGTGCCATTACGGGCGGTGAAGACCCCTATGCCGGTCAGCCGCTGATTGCAAGCGTGATACCGGAAGAGAGCGGCAATAACGTCATCCCGCCCGATGTCATCCCTACCGCTTACCTTTTGGTACCTCTCAATGAGGGCATAGAAACCGATGCGAATACCTATACGCCTAGGCTGGAATATGCAACTATCGTCAATATGAATACCAACCAGCCCGTTCCGGGAACGGCGGAGTTGTCCTCCGATGGATATTCGTTGACCTTCACGCCTGATGAATTTCTTTCAATACCGGGGCATTACCGCTTTGAGGTCAAGGTGAAGTTAGAATCGGAAAGCGGGGATGTCATCAATGAAGAGACTAAAAGCACCACTTTCTTTTGCATCCAACGGACGAATATCATTCCGGAGACCAACGTCAGGGCTTCTTATCCGCTGGACAATCAACTGAATTTCTACAAAGAGGAATACGGACAACACAAGGGGTACGTCTTATTGGAAAGAGACCAGGAATACCTATTCAACACTCCATCAGGATACGAACACATTGCCCGGTTTACACCTGCCGGTGGTGGTACGCCTCTCGAAGTCCCACTCACCTACCAGACTGCTGAAAAACGGATAGATTTTGATATGCCGCCCGCATGGTTTCAAGCTGAAGGATTGTATCAACTAGAACTCATTACCAAAATACCCCAAAACGACAATACAACAGCTAACCCGGGCAGTGGAAGTAGCTTTAATCAGGGGGGAAGCGGTCCTTCGGGGGAATATTGGATATCGCCGCCTATTGCCAACATGCCCGTTTCATTTACCGAAAGGGTACTACTGACACTGGTATTCAGGGTAAGCCACTACCCTACTTTCCATAACAAAATGCAAGCTGTACAGGATGGATTGACCTTCTCCGGAACCAATAATCAGGGAATGGTTTTGGTCTATCAAATCAATGTGGACGAACCGCTGGAAACTTATGAAACCACGGGATACGGACAAACGCCCCCCTTGGTGAAAGTCGCTTCCAACCTGACGCAAACCGATTGGTACAACAATTCCGGTATCCGGGATATTTACGACATCTACAATAATGGAACGGATGGTTTTGGTTGTGCTTTCCAAATTACATGGCGAGCGGAAGACGAGTTTGGCGGGACACCACCTACGGAATCATCAAGAGTCATCAACAATGGAGGTTATACCGGGCTGACCGATGATTACTTTGCCACCGGAAGCGTACCCGATGTGCTATGGAATCAGTCGGCTTATATCGAGTACTCAACGGTCTTCGTCATTGCGGGAGATATTCACGATTTGTATGTCTGCGGGCATGGGGACGGAGGTAGCATTCGGGGATGTTATGAGGAAGAAGATGATGATGGTAGCCAAATAGAATGGTACTTCGACCCACCCACTAGTGGAGCATCAGGAGCATTCTGGTCACAAATCGACGACAATCACAATATTCATCAAGTACCTCATGGTACCTATCCTGTGAAGTTGCAGTATGCCTTGCCGGGATTGGATGTGATAACTTCGGAAATTAGTGTTGAATTGAATTATTAAAG
>JALVDO010000334.1 GCA_027008975.1 Saprospiraceae bacterium
CCGCCTGCTCATTATTTTCATCATAGGATAATATATAGTGCTTATGCCTAACTAAAGACCCATTCACTACGCTTGGAAGAAAACGCTCATCTATTGACACCACCTCCTCCGGAGTTTCATTGTCCGACGAGCCGGAGAAAAAATTATAGGCAAACAAAAGTGCTGCCATTAATCCACCAAAAATACCTACCTTTGTTATCATTGCCCCTGCCGCTGATTGCTGCTTTTGGTGATTTTTACGAAATTTCGCCATATTTATAGTTTTCTGTGCGTAAAAGTAAGAAGTAATTTTAAAGTAAACAAACACACGATGTTTAAAGTCGGATTAACGGGAGGAATCGGGAGTGGCAAGACTACCGTCTGTCGCATTTTTGAATTATTGGGTATTCCCATCTACTATGCTGATGATCGAGCAAAAGAACTCATGGTCGACAACCCGGAGTTAGTCAAAAAAATAAAAGCAACATTTGGTGAAGATTCTTACATAAAAGGCGAATTAAACGCCCCTTATGTTGCCAAAATAGTATTCAAAGACCGAAAACAACTCGAAAAGCTCAACAGCATTGTTCACCCCGCTCTAGGAGCCGATTTCCTGCATTGGGCCGACGAGCAAAAAGATGTTCCTTATGTCATCGAAGAAGCAGCCATTCTGATAGAAAGTGGTGGCTACAAGCAAATGGATAAAATCGTTCTCGTCACGGCACCTACAGCTGTTAAAATGGAACGAATACGAAAACGAGACAATCTATCAGAGGAGGAAATAAAAAACCGAATCAACAGTCAATTATCAGATGAAGACCGACTACCCTATGCGGATTACATCATAAAAAACGATGGTCAACACTTTTTGACCCAACAAGTCGTTAATCTACATAAATCATTACTTAGCTTAGGCAAATAATAAATTCAGACTCTGAATTTATTTTTGACGGACTACTTAATGTCCAAAATTTTGAATAAATTTGCGAATAAAATATCAAAACCATGTTTAGAGCATTACTAATCATCACTTTAACATTTAGCTTTTTTGCTTGTCAGAACGAAGTCAAAAAGGAAGAAAAGTCCCAACTTACTTACGAATCCATTCAGGAAATCGGCAAAAAGATATTTGACGAATCAACGGGGAAATTAGATTACAAAATCGCGCGTCAGTACATTACTTCGGTCGACACATTTGTTATAAACAACCCTAAAGACGAAAAAAGCCCGACGTTATTGATGAAAGCAGCTGAAGTAGCCCGAACGACAAAATCATATACAAAGGCATTAGAGTTATACCAGACGATTTACGAAAAATACCCCAACTCCAAGGAAGCCCCTCAAGCGCTTTTTCTAAAGGGCTTTACGCTGGATAATGAGTTGCATCAAATAGAGGCTGCTAAAAAGATATATGAGGAATTTCTAGAAAAATATCCGGATAATGACTTTGCCGATGACACTAAATTCTTGTTAGAAAATCTTGGAAAAAGCGAGGAAGAACTAGTCAAAGAGTTCGAGGCGAGAGCAAAAAAACAGCAATAATATTTACGTCTTAATCACAATCTCCTGCTTGGCAAAGGGATTAAAACCAACACCTTCGACCATGGCTTCGGCTTCGACGCGGTATAATGATTTGGCGTTGCGAATCAACCGGGCAAGGCGGGAGACTTGTGCAAAAACGAGGTTCTGGTCGCCAAATTCATCTACGTCGGATTTGACTAACCGGAAAGGTAGCGTAAAAGGTACTTCAATAATTTCATCAGCGGGAATGATGACTTCCTTATCAATGCTCAGATAGCCTAGCTCGTATTCGTCGATTAACTTTTCTTTACCTCGACCACGACTGTATCGTTCGATAAGGGCGATTTTTATACCTGTAACCTTCTGCTCATTCATAGATTGAAAACGAAGTTTGCCGGAAATGACGCGTTCTGCCTCATGCACCGACTCCGGGATAACTACTTCTAGTTTAACGCCTTCGATTCCAAACCATTTTTTTATCTTCTTAATCATAGAAAAATCACCTTTTCCGAAAAGTACCATGATTTGGTTTCCTCCCCAAGGCAATTCGACTAATGTTAAAAAAATATCGACTAATGTCCCTAAACCATACGCTTATGCCAACTCGCTTTTAATGGTTTTTCGAAGTTGTGCTGAAGGTCGCCATAAGTCTTAATCATCGTATCGAAAACAATGGTCTCATCGGTGATTTTCCCTTCCGCAAACAGACGAGAAAATGCCTGATGGTCTACGGTATAAATGGCACCATTTGTATCTCGATAGGAAAAAAACATCCGATTGAACAAATCCAGCCCAAAAGTACGCTCTAAATCTCTCATAAAATGAACGGAGGTATCGATAGAACACCCGCTGGCTTCTTCTCGTGTCTCATCCACAGCAAGGATGACAAAGCGGTTGTGTAGCACTTGACCTAATGCATCTAAAGGATGATTATGGCTCTGCCAATTTGCAGCAAAATCGCTCAAAGCTGACGCAATCGCCGGAATTTTTTCATCAGCAATGGCTTCCGTATTTTGATAAACCCATAGGCGGGCTGTATCCGGTAATATTTTTGTTTCTGTCATAATTAATTGTTCAATTGTAACTACTTACCTCATCATACTTTATGTTTGCAATTTGGCAATAAGGGGATAAATGGAACACGTTCTATCTGTTTAATCCGTGTTCCTCATAAAAGTAAGTAGTTACGTTCAATTTTATATCTCTTAACACAATCACCCCAAATTATTAAGAATCAACTCGGACAAATCGTAAACCATGACCTTGTCCTGTTTCTCTTTTTCTTTGACGCCATCAGATAGCATAGTGATGCAAAATGGACAATTGGCTGCGATAATTTCGGCACCGGTTGACAATGCTTCTTCTGTACGTTCTGTATTGATTCGCTTACTACCGTGCTCATCTTCTTTCCACATTTGCGCGCCACCTGCTCCACAACACAACCCGTGTTCGCGACTTCGCTTCATCTCCACGAGATCGGTATCTAATTGGGCAAGTAGTGCCCTTGGTGCTTCATATACCCCATTTGCCCGACCGAGGTAACAAGAATCATGGTAAGTGATTTTTTTTCCTTTGAATTCACTAGCATCACTCAATTTCAAACGCCCTTGGTCTATCAATTGTTGTAATAATTCCGTATGATGAATAACTTCGTAATTACCGCCCAAAGCCTTATAGTCATTTTTCAGGCTATTATAACAATGTGGACACGCGGTTACAATTTTTTTGACGTTGTACATTTTCAGTGTCTCAATATTTTGCAATGCGGACATCTGAAAAATAAACTCATTACCGGCTCGTCGTGCCGGATCTCCGGTACATTGCTCTTCATTCCCAAGAA
>JALVDO010000335.1 GCA_027008975.1 Saprospiraceae bacterium
AACACGCGGTAGCGACTATGCCGCCCTATCGGGACGGCACATTCGCTACCGCAGCCGTTATGTGCCATCAGGTTATTTCTGTGTGGAAGTTTTCCAATGGTTGTCGCCGGGATTGGTTTTGCGCAAAGCCCCCCGCAAAAAGATGCCTTTTGAAAATGGCGACCTAGTGTGATTTTTCCAAAAAATGCCGAAAAACAGACCAAATCCGTGGTTTTAATCCGGAATCGGTTGATTTTTTAGCGGCTTGCACGAACACGACGAGAGAGGTCAGGCGGCGGACATAACCGAAAAACAGTTCATTAAGACAGGGCAGCCTGCACGACATTCCCAACACGACATTCCCAACACCACATTCTTAACGCGACATTCCTAACACCACATTCCTAACGCGACATTCCTAACACCACATTCCAGCACAACATTCCATCGTCACGTAGCTAACCCGACAAAGCCATCGCGACATACCTAACGCGACATTCCATCGCGGCGTTCCAAACGCGACATTCCAGCGCCACGTAGCTAACCCGTCACAGCCAGCGCGGCATTCCTAACACCACATTCCATCGCGACATACCATCGTCACATACCCAACGCGACATACCCAACACGACATTCCCACAGGCTGCCAACGTGTCATTATCGAAACAAATTATTTTATAGGAAGCCGCCTGACGAAGCGCGAGTAAAATCGTGCAGACAGTTCAGTGGGTCGCCATTTTGGTTTTGGCTCTTGGCGTGGGTGGATGGAAAACCACAAGTTTTCACGCTTGGTCTTTCGGATGATTCATCGGCATCTTTCCAACCCGAAATTCGTGAATAAGAAACGTTCATTTTACGAAAAAAAATTTGATAATCCCGGCTTATTCCGTAACTTTGGACTAAAGTTCTTCTGAAGACGGGCACATAACATGCGGTAGCGACTATGCCGCCCTATCGGGACGGCACATTCGCTACCGCAGCCGTTGTACGCAATTTTGAAAGACCAGATAGAATCCAAATTTTCAAACAAAAAAAGATGTAAGTTGCAAGTTTCAACAAAAAGTAATAACTTCGCATCATAAACTTACTCATATTTCGAAAATAAACCATATAACATTTAATTTCTCTAGTCGAAAGGAATATTAATTCGACGGGAAAACCAAATCACATCTATTCAATATTTCGATAATAATTACGATGAATAGTTCCTTGCCCTCTGGGCGCGGTCACCATTAGTATTTCAATTGAGTTGGCCAAACAGAGGGGAAGTTTTTTTTTGACAAAAACAAGAACTAACTCATGTGTAAGAACACCAGGGATTTTGTATCCAAGAAGCATCACCTATCAGAAATATACGTCAAATACAGGGCTTCCTATTTAGCAGATGAGAATCGGCAATTAAAGATAGAAGACCGGCATTTAAAAGCGATGCGGATGACCGAAGTGTGTCGGACGCTGAAATTAGGCGCCTTGGTGTTGCGTTGTGAATCGTGTGGAGCGATAGAAGTATTATACCGTAGCTGTAGGAATAGATTTTGCCCCGGGTGTGGTTCAGCCAACACTTACCAATGGGCAGAAAAGACGCTCAGTCGGTTATTGGAAGTTCCCCACCATCACATAGTGATGACCTTGCCCAAGGAGTATAGACATTTGAGTCAAATGAACGGAAATGCCCTCCATGATTTATTGTTTACGTGCTCTGCAATAGTAGTACGATCATATTTTAAGGAGAAGTATGGCTGTTTACCCGGGATGGTATCGGTATTGCATACAGCTGGGAGCGATTTAAAATATCATCCACATGTACATATGGTAGTCACACGAGGCGGGAAAATGCTAAAGAATGATCGTTACAAAGTAATAAAAGGGAGTTTTTTGGTAAAGAATGAGATACTGGCAAAAGAATTAAAAAAGGAATTCAACAGGAAGTTGAAATTTCTGAACAAGAAAGAGTCACTAATAGTACCCAAAAGTATAAGAGAAGGTAGGGGGTTTAATGAATGGATAGAAGGGCTGAAGGAAAAGAGTTGGATAGTGAACATTGAAAAACCCTTACCGGATGTAAAGCAAATAGTAAATTATGTAGGCAGATACACCAAAAGAGCGTGCATTAGTGAATATAAGATTGAGAAGATAGAGCCGAATATCGTATTCAGGTATAAAGACTACAAGAACAGCAAACGAGGTGAAAAGCCATTGGAATCATTAAAGACAATGACCCCGACAGAATTTTTGGATAGTTTGCTGCAACACGTGCCGACCAAACGATACCGGATGGTTCGCTATTATGGATTGTATAGTTCCTATTACATAGGGGATATACCGGAGGGACTTCGCTCAAAAATTGAGGGTAAAGCCCTAGAGGAATTGGAGGAAGAAGGATACTGGGGCGAACTAGAAAGCATGAGGAAGTATTTAGTAGCAAATGGATACAGAGATTTATTAATCTGTAAAAGTTGTCAGGGCAAAATGATGCCATTGGGCAGATTAAATCCAGAAGGAGAATTAATAGAAATAGAATTAGATGAAGATACATCATAAAATTAGCAGAGGCGGGCAAATCAAGCAATCACCTAAGGTGAGAGGGGCGATTAATGTCCCTACTCGAAAAATAGAGAAAAAAGTAGAAGAAATAGAGCAAAAAAGTTCAAAAAGAGTGAAAAAAACCAAGGGAAACTTAAAAAAGGACACCAAAAAGTTAACAAAACTTCACAAAAAGCAAAACAAGGCTAGCGTAAACTCCATATAAGTCTTATATTGCACTTCAAAGGAAAAAAGCGTACAACAACAAATAATCAGAATGCCCTCCTATCGTCGGTCACATCTGATTATTCTAGCCGTTGTACAACAACAAATAATCAGAATGCCCTCCTATCGTCGGTCACATCTGATTATTCTAGCCGTTCTAGCCGTTGTAGCGCATTCTCCACATCGCGAAATTGAGATAAACACCTTTTGCTAACGACAAAGGAATAAGGATGAAATAGTGTAAAAAAGGTTATTTTTTAAAACTGCAACTGATTGATAATCAATAACCAAATTTGACGTTAGTTAGAAATAGCCTAAAAAAGTTTACATATCTTGATGCAGTAAGTTTTTTTACAGAATAGCATACAAAAAAAGACGAATACATACAATTACGGCAACCGCACGAAAACTTTTTGTAAAAATTTGGAAAATGCTCACAAAAAAACAACAGTTTTCGTAAATTGCAAACGAAAATTGCAAAGAACAAATTAAGCAAGATAAAACGCGATAAGCACAAAAATTGATAAAAACAACTAGAATTTTGGCGAACGAACTAAATTTTCAATAGCCTCATTCTTCGCGGGTTGGTTTTTTAGTTATAAATAATTTGAAG
>JALVDO010000336.1 GCA_027008975.1 Saprospiraceae bacterium
ACTAATCCATAGGTTAAAAACCTAAACTTTGGTGCGGTTAGCGGAGAAGTAGCGGGGCTACCAACCTTGATAAAATTTTTTAAGCTTGCCAGCCACCTCTTCCATTAATTGTTTGTCCCAGACATAAGATGAATATTGCACAATTCTATCCTTCCGTTCATCTTTATTGAGACAAAGAAGAATAAATTCTATAAAATAGCTATTCCGCTCAAAAGGATTCTGTTTCAGTTTAAATTCAATACATTCAAAGGGGAGATAAATTTCTTTTTTTATATTTCTTCTATACCATTTTATAGATACCTTTTTCGACTCAGATATTCCAATAAAATATATTTCATCTTTATTCTTAAAAAAAAGCTTGTAGATCGGGATTAACAAAACCAAGCAACTAAAGAGTAATAAATAATAGAAATTGATGCCTTTAAATCTTGCGAACAAAAAAGTAAACAACATAACAACTACTAGCCAACCTGTAAATTGTGGAATAACTTTTTGCCAAAACCCACGAAAATCAATATTAAAAATAACTACCATATTTTATAAGCCCGTTCATAATCAAAGTTTCTTTTGCTACGTGCGGTACAACAACATTCCCCCTCGCTGTGGTCGCAATGCGGATATTGGTACAGGCTTCCAGCCCAAAAGCAATCCTCAAATCAAATCCTGCAATCTAAAAACAAAGACCATCGCCTTGCCATCCCGCCGGACTTTCAGACGAATCTTTTTGCCGTTACGCTTTTTTAGCTTGGCGGCTATTTCGCCTAAGCCGTAGAAATTTACGGGCAAGCGATTTATTTTTTTGATTATATCCCCCTTCTTTACTCCGGCTTTGTCGGCAGGGCTATTGGGCACTACATAGGTCACCAGTACCGACGATTCATTTTTTCCGCTGGCAAGCGTCAGACCACTTTTATCATATACAAATTCATCTTTAAAATTCCTATTGGGAGCGAGGTACAGAGCACTGTTGATATAGTCTATGAGAATATGAAAGTGAGATAAAATTTCATTCCCTATAATACCGTCTCGATGGGTGCTTCTTCCATTGTAAGCCTCGGGCAGTTTTTGAAAAATGGCAGTCACATTTGCCAATTGAAAGCTGCCCAGTCTCAACTCGTGAATACGCCCGCGATAACCCTCCAAATTTCCGCCAAGCCCAAAGGCAATAGGAGTCTTAATCACATTACCGGGTAGCGCCAGACTTGTATCACTATTCGTCTGTAGCAATAATGCCGTAGCAGATCCAGTATCCAGCAGCAATTTCTGAACCGTAGAAAGCGTATCCTTCTGAATGTCTACATCTGCGTTGATGTAAGGCTTGTTTTTAATAATATCGATGGGTATGCGCTTATATTTCCCTTTGGGTGACGAGAATCGTTCAGGATTATACAAGGTCAGCACCTTACTTCTATAATTAATCCCGACCATAAACCGCTTGAATACGTCTGCCCCAATGATACCGTGAATCTCCAATCCGGTGCGCTCCTGAAAATTAAAATAATCCTCATCCAGGACTAAAATCGGGTGATTCCTGATTGTCAGCCCACCAAACTCAAGCGTATTACCGAGGGTCAGATACGCAGTTAATTCCGTGGATAAATCCGAGCCAATGATGGTAAACTCCCGCCGAAACTGTACCCCCATCAGAGTGGCCAGTTCTTTATGCACCAAAATGGTGTTTTCCGCTCCGGTATCAAGAATAAACCACAAAAACAGGTGCTCATTATAATGGACTTTTACCAACATCAATCCGTTGGCAAAGGTGAAGGGTATTTCAATTTTTTCAAAATTCTTTTTCAGTACAAAATGCCGCGACTGCGCAAACAGATGACAGGACAACCCTAAAATAATAAGGAAGAGAAAAAATCGTCTTTTAAACCCCATCTCGCTTTAGCTTTAGTTACGGGTGAAGATAAGCATTTTTTTAGTCCGAGCCAAAGTCCTCTAAATTCACAGCTAAAAGTATCAATTCAATAAACCTCTTTTGTCTATCAATAAAGACGCTATGCGAACAATTCTTCAATACCATAAGGCGGTCTTCGCCTAATATTTCACCCAAGCCATGGAGTTGTTTTTCAGAATAAAGCCCGTCCTCCTCCCCATAAATACCATAGACAGGAATGCCTTTTTCAATAATACGCCGTAAGTCACCGGAAAGGTTAAGGGTCGTGTAATGCTCATTTTTCCAAAAGCCCTGTGGTGGTGAATAGGTCATTTGGGCGGCGTATTTGCCCAATGTATCCACCCCGATAGACTGATATATGGCTTTTGCCGCTTCCGACAGGCTATCCGGAGTATAAAACCCATTGGACATGGCGTGCATAAAAGAATACGAACTATACCCCAGAGAAGTCGTGTCCATCGCTTCGAGCATAGAGAGGTATTTCAGCCCGGTGGTATCTGACTTATCTTCGTAAATCTTTTTGCAGGAAGCAATGATTGTCCTGAATGACTCCTGAAGATCAATAGGAGCGCTGACTAGAACAAGTGAATGCACCCTTTCGGAGAACTTTTTAGCGTATTCAATAGCCAGCATCCCTCCAAAGCTGTGCCCCAGCAAATTAATCTGCCTGATATGGAAGCTGTCAAGTAAAGCGTTAATGTCTTGGCAGGACTGCTCAAAGGTAAATTTTGCCTTATAGTCCAAAGAGCGCCCCTCCCCTCTCCTATCATAGACGATAACAAAAAAGCCCGCTTTAGCCAGTGGCAATGCGGTACTAATCTCAAAGGAAGCGGCATTGTAGCCGGGACCACCATGAAGGAATAAAATAGCAGGGTCGGAGGTTTGTCCGAATGTCCGAACATATAGATTTTGGCTGTAGCCAAATAAGGGAAATAAGAGTAAAAATGTTAGTGCGAAGGGTTTTAGTAAATCCATATTTTATTTTTGTCGGTGCTTGTGGTTATCTTTGTCTCAAAATCATGGCAGAACCTCTCAAACATCTTTATAACGAAGAATATTTTAAAATGTTCCTAAATATTGCGCAAAGCGTTTATCCATCGCTTAACGCCAATGATTTTGCAGCGGATATTCACGATGATAATTGGGAGGACAAAGCACTTAAAGCGCGTATGCGTCATTTATCAAGAGTGCTAAAAGCACATTTGCCGGCGAATTATGAGGATGCCATCGCCATTATTATAAAAATGATTGATAAAATCAAAGGACAGCATTCGGGAAAGGCATTAGAATATATGTTTCTTCCAGACTTTGTAGAACAATACGGGCAAGACTATTTTGACACGTCTATAGCAGCCTTCGAAATGATAACCACCTATACCAGTTGTGAGTTTGCCGTCCGTCCTTTCATCATAAAATACCCAAAAAAAATG
>JALVDO010000337.1 GCA_027008975.1 Saprospiraceae bacterium
TTCTTCGCTTTTATTTATTGTAGATGCTATCTTTGCCATAAGTCAGGATTTGTAGATTTTTTTGTCAGAAAAATCAAAAATACAAAACCTGGCTTATTTTTTTATACTATTCATGCAACAACGCCAAACAAAATTACAAAAAAAACGCACCAAACCATAGGTTGAAAACCTAAACTTTGGTGCGTTTTGCAATGGTACGTCGGAGCGAGCAGGGAAATTCAGGAGGCTGTGGGAAACAGCCGCCTGAAAGCGAACTCAACTAAATATTACTCCTTTAGTCCAATTTCCTTCCTCATCCTTTTTTATATCAATAGTACAGCCAGGAATTCCACCCATATTTGTTAAGATATAGTTTCTTAGTTTTTTTGAAACTTTCACATTCAAAATATCATTTCTTTTCAAATACTTTCGATAATCTTTCAAAAGAGGAGAATCAACTAGATAACCTACTTCAATTAGTAACCTGTCAACTCTAAATGTTTCATCTTTTTTAAATTGTCGAATAATTCTAAATACTCCTTTATTATGTATATATTGATAATTCAACTTAATTCCTCTTGGAGGAAATTCATAGCCTGACACATCTCTGTAGGTTATTGAATAGAAAGATTTCAAAGGATTAACACCAAATTCTTCAAAATCAAGGGGAATTAAAATTTCTTTATTTAATTCATTAATTAACAATAAATCTATATATATACTATCTTTGGTTTCATCAACATGAGCAAGCATGGAGAAATTATCACCCCGATACTCAATATTATAATAAGTATTAGATTGAAAAGATAAGCAGTTTAATAAAACTACTATAAGTATCATAATAAAATCATCTATTTTTGACTCCAACCGTATTTTACAGTTCCATCAGAATATTTAATATACCATTCCATTTGACTATTATTTTGCGTTTTGCAACGGCATGTCGCAACGAGCTGGGACTACAAGTCGCACCGAGCAAGCTGGCTTACCAATAGTAGATTTATTTTAACGCAACCACTTTGCGCATTCAAAAAACCCTTTGCATAGACTCCTTTTATTTAAAATCTCTTTCATTTTCTGCCATTCTCAATCTATTGATTTCTATCAATGGTTCAGGTAGTATAAGATTAGCTGGTGGGGGATATCTATCGAGTACCTCTTTTATATATCCACTATAAACCTCTCTTTTGAATTTCCTGGCACATCTTTTCTGAAGCAATTCTTCCATGATTTTATAGGCTCTTTTAGATTTATAACTGGCTAAAACTTCAAGCAACATATATTCTTTGTTCCCGTGAAGATATTTATCCTGACTATATTCAAATAGCTTCTCCCGTAAAATAGGCAAAAAGGATTTATCGCGATTATTTTCAATAGCTCTCAATACCCAATTATCACATCCTTCTTTTCGAAGAGCTATATTCAGAATATTTGCTATCTCACTGTTTTTGTACTTTGAAAGGGGGACTATGGCTTCCTGTATTTTTCCTTCTAAGAAGGTAGATTTAATTTTGGTATATATCTCCGGATATGGCTTTACAGATAACAATAAATACCTATAAAAAACAGGCTTGATCTCTTGATCTAAAAAATATACATACGTTTCTTTTATTTCTTTTTGATTTGGCACATAATTTATATTTGTCAGATCATTTATGAGTCTCAAAATAAATTCCCCAAGATAGTATTCTTCACCCCATTCATTTACGCGTACTTTGCGGCCATCAAATGTATAATTTTTTAGATGAGAAATTTGAAATGAATCTTTTTCCATCAAAGCTAATATTGAATATGCTGCAACATATTGATTCGAATCTAAAATATGGAATTCTAATTGATCTTGTGTAAATTTAAGAACTTCTTTGAAAATTAGTTTTTTAGGGTTATTAGCCTTTATAACAAATACAGTTTCCATTTGTGCAAGAGATTCCAAATCACTATACAGCTTTTCGGTAATCGTGTCTCCCTGACAAAAAACCTCTATTGAAAAAACAAGAAAAAGAAATATTTGGTAGGTGCGTAAGGTTATTTTAATCATGAATGTTAATGTTTTGGTGCGTCCAGTAAATATAGTGGCCAATTATCAGGTTGTGAATCATAATCTCTGACGCTTCTCAATTTAAACCTGTTTCGTTTAAATTTTATTTTATTTAAGTCCCCACGCACTCGGTTGGCAGAACGGATTGCTCTTACCTCGCTGTGCGGGGAGTTGTAGCGAGCAAAATTACTGTGATTTACCTGCCCGCAGTGACCTGCGGTCGCAATGCGAATATCAGTATAGGCTTTTAGCGAAAAACCGCACCAATCCACAGGTTGAAAACCTATACTTTGGTGCGTTTTGCGACGACACGTCGCAACGAGCAGGGAAATTCAGGAGGCTGGGAGGTTTCCCACAGCCTTCCGAATTTGAGATTTTAAAACACTACTCCTTGTTTTGGCAAGCACAGTGAATAGCGAGGCACAGGCTCACAGCGAGTCTTGAATCTCCTTTGCCGCCCGCAGCCCTGACCGATAAGCGCCGTGCGCCGATGCGTAATGGATTTTCTCCGTTGCATCTCCTGCAAAAAACAATTTATTCTCTACCGGTGTTGCCAACTTCTCGAACAGGGAATTATCAAATCCGGGAGGGATTACGGGATAAGAGCCAAGTGAAAATCTAGATTGATGCCATTTAGTGCACAGTATCTCTACCGGAGCGGGCGCATGCTCCCCAAATATATCTTTAAGTTGCTCCGTCAGGTAATTCATCAGGGCATCTTCCGTCATTGTCTCAATCTGTTTGGCGTGATAGCCGGCAAAAAAGGCAACGAGAACGGGCTGCTGATTGATGATATGCATATTCATTAACTCAAAGATATGGTTGTAATCCGTTTTTTGTTTGGAAAAGAATCGTCCGTCTGCCGGCCAAAAAGGATGATCAAATCTCATATAAACCTTATTCATAAGTCCCATTTGGATATTTTGAATAGCCGCTTTTTTTTCTGGCGGCAAGGGTGGAGTAAAACGCACATTCTCATTTTTCAAAACGCCAACAGGGAGAGCGACCAATACTCGATCTGCCTTGTAAACCTTGGTTGTCTCCACCGATTCTGCCACCGCATTGGAGTGGCAGGCATTGCAGGAACGCGATGTGGGCAGCCCCGCAGGCGACAAAGTATGAAGAACAACGCTGTCTCCGGCATAATCAATGTTGGCGACAAACGTATTGGTGATAATTTCCAAACTCGGCACCAGCGCATCTATCACACTTATCATTCCTTTGGGGAGGGTGTGATTTCTTCCCGGATAATACCCATCATGCTGAAGCACATTGGCTGCCAATTTGTTCGCATCCTCCGCGTAGGGAATTTCG
>JALVDO010000338.1 GCA_027008975.1 Saprospiraceae bacterium
CCATTCCCATTATAATAGCCTTTTACTTCTACGTAATCCCCAACGGCCAGATCGCTGAACTGCAAACGCATGTGCTGCTCATTGCGGATTTCCGTATTGGCATTTATGTAAAAGGTCATTCCCTGCACCACCAGACTATCGCCGCCGATGGCTTCAATAGTGCCTTCGGCTTCAATGTTATCATCCGCATAAAGTCCGGGAAGAGAGAATGAGAGTAATCCCATCAGGATTAATACTGCCAGTCGAAACAGTAGATTATGTTGTTTCATGATTCATACCTCCATTTTGGTTACCTGTTACTTTTACAATAAGCGTGCCATTTAATTCTGGCATCTCAAATGGAGGCATAAGTCATTGCATTTCAACATATTAGAGAAGAGCTTGAAATCTGGATAGCATTGGTTTGGATTGCCGTGTGCGCAGGGGAGGCATTCCGGTGCGCACAGCGTGCACAGGGGGTAACAAATGTCCATTATTAATATTAAAGGAATATAAACAACTTTGCTAAACTCAATATTTCCATTCGGCAAAGCCTAATGGAGCACGATTGAGTTCATCACGGATGAATTGCCAGTTGGGCAAAAATTGCGTTAACAGTTCCGCAAAACGGGGGGTATGACGTCTCTCCAATAAATGCATCATTTCGTGAACAAAAATATATTCCAGAAAGGGAAGCATCCTAAATTAAGAACTTAATTTTTGAAAGTTTTCTTGATTTCTGAAACATATTTACGTTGGGCACAATTAATTAAGCTAACAAATAAATTTCATAGCCGTAATAATTTCTCTCAATTGATGAAAGTATGTTTCCAGTACCAATACTTGTTAATTTTCCAAGCTTTTCTACTCCTAAATTCCCCAGAATCATTTCCACCCCGGTGAGCATATATCCCTGAGACACTGTTTCTGCTTCAGGGCGTTTTTTATCCCGCTCTTTTCCTTATCGTCATTTACTGAGAACTGTTCTTACAACTATAATCCCTTGAGCTTAAACCCATTATTCATAAAACAAATCTATATACGCTTTATAAACGAACCAGCGGTGACGACGACGCCCTGTAGCTTCATGCAAAATCCCAAGTTTAACCATCTTTTTAACAAGATTATTTGCAGCAGGATAACTAATGCCATTAAGTTGCTTCACCTCATTTACCGATATTAATGGTTTAGCAAACAGATGGTCTAACACCCGATGGCCATTGGCAGCAATACGCCCCAAATTTTCAGTGATCATTTTCTGGTGTCTTTCCCGTAATAGCAGAATTTTTCTGGCCGTTTCCGTCGCTTGCTGGCTGGTTTCCAAAACTCCTTGTAGAAAAAATATTAACCACTCTTCCCATGCACCTTTATCCCTTACCGCTTGCAATCTTTCATAATATTCTTGGCGATGACGTTTAAAATAATAAGAAAGATAAAGTACTGGCCTTTGCAACGCTTTTTGCTCGCATAATAAAAATGTGATAAGCAAACGTCCCAATCTACCGTTACCATCTAAAAATGGATGGATGGTTTCAAACTGACAATGAGCCAGTCCAATTTTAATCAATAACGGTAATGATTCTTCCTTATGCAAAAATTCTTCTAAATTTTTAATCGCTTCTGGAACATGATTAGGAGGTGGCGGTACAAAGACCGCTTCATGGATTGAACACCCTGAAGGACCAATCCAATTCTGTATCTTTCGAAATTTACCCGGATTTCTCTGATGCCCTCTTACGCCTGAAAGAAGAGTTTGATGTATTTTACGAATTAATCTGCTGGAGACTGGAAGTTTATTTAATAATTCCAACCCAACATTCATTGCTTTGATATAGTTAAAAACCTCATCCACATCACGTGGACGTTCAGGGGATAGAATTTGTGCCTCAGCTTCCAGAACATCTTGTAAAGAACTTTGCGTACCCTCAATTTGACTGGATAAAACAGCTTCCTTTTTAACATACATGGCAACGAATAAATCCGCATTGGGCAATGTTTCTATAGAACCGTCTAACCTGCCAAGCGATCTATCTGCCTGAGAAAGTAGTTTTTGAAGTTCTTTAGAAAATCGAATCGGTGGATCCGGTGGAAGTGGTGCTGGAATAAATGCTTTATACCCGCCTGGTTGCACCTCGTATCTTCCTGCCCGATTTTTAGTTTTGCTTTTCATTTACTTACCAAAGCTTTAGATCAGCTCTCTATCCTTATCCTTTAATATAACAGCCATATTGTTTTATATTAAAGCTTACCTTTAATATAATCAATTTTCTGAATTATATTAAAGTTTTTCCATACAAAAAAATGGCAATTGCAAATTGATAATTGTTGATAATGGATAGTTGATAATTCATAATTTTGCATGTATCATTCTCTGTTTTCCAGTTTCAATTAAATTTAATATTCATTTTTTCAAATATTTCCGCACTATGCTCTCCACAATTTGGCACATCCTGATCAATCTACGGGAGCGGTCCGCGTTCTTTTGTTTTTGTTTCTTCCTGCCAGCCACAGTATTACCCGCCGAATTTTCTATCTCAATGGCTCCGCAAAGAGCGGCTAATCACAACTTTTCCAGAGGGAACTGTATAATTGGGATTTTTTCAGCGCCATGTGTTTCTACTCCCGGTTTTCCATGTGTTTAACAATTTATCGGATAGTTCATAAATAGAGAAGGCCTTAGTAATCGTATTACAAATTTCAATGTAGATGTTTTAAAAATTTCGGTAGAAACAACTCTAAATACAGGGCAAAACCCACGGCAGCCCGCACCGGATGGCACGGGCTGCTGGAATGTAAAAATGCCAGGTTAAAACAAGCGAGTGATTATTTCATAAAGACCATTTTTTGTACCTGACGGTAATTGCCGGCATTCAGCATCAGGAAATAAATGCCGCCCGGCACCACCGTGCCCGAAGCATCCCGGGCATCCCAGATCATTTCATAATGGCCGGCTTTTAACCGTTCGTTTACCAGCTCCACAACTTTCTGACCCAGCACATTGTACACCACCACTTCTACATTGCGCGTGTTCCCCACCGGTACATCAAAAACGATTTTGGTGGTGGGATTGAAGGGATTGGGATAATTAGCATAGAGCCGGAATTCACGCGGCAAGGAAGTTGTTGGCTGGGATTCAATGGCCGTAGCTTCCTGAATGTCATTCAGCGAACGCGGCATAATCTGATAGCCTTCCGTGTACGGTGCAGATCTGTCATATTGGGAAATTATCCCAACCACATCCTTGGGCCAGGTTGGTTCCGTACTGCCATCAATGTCGGTATCCTTGTCAATACGCATGGTAAATACGGTGGTATCGTTATCGGTAATTTCGATGTTGGCATTGCTACCTT
>JALVDO010000339.1 GCA_027008975.1 Saprospiraceae bacterium
TATATGGTTCAAAAGAACAGGGTGCCACCATAGAAGGCATAGAAGGTCATAGAAGGTTATTCGGGCAAAACCTTGAATGCCCTTAAATGCCTTATATGGTTCAAAAAAAAGTATTACCGTGGCAAAATCTTTCAAGGGATGGCATCGGCAAACTATCACCTATTCCTAAATAAAGAATCAAGGTCGTAGAACGCCCAATCTAATTTCCCTTCAGTGGGGTGATGGTCAAAAATCAATACCTTATCCTTTCCAAAGGAGGTGACGTATTCCGGTGCATTTTCCCGCTTTAAGCTATTGTTGATTCCACTTCCGAGGATGTAAATACTATCCGCCCTCATATATTCACATTGTTTTGATCTCATTCCAAAGTCGCCTCCAACGAGGATGACCTGTATCCCCCTTTTTTGGACGTGTTGTAATCGAGGGTATAGCCAGTCTGTTAACACCAGATTTGAATCGCAGGTCGGGTGAATATTTTCGGGATTGATATTAAAATCATCCGGAAGTTTACCATTTTCATCCCTTCTCAAATCGGACAATAGGGATAGATGGTGTAAAATGATTAGATGTGATGCCTTTTGAATAGTGTCTGTCACTTTTTCCAGTAGCTTTAATTGTGCATTTTTGAGTTCGCAATCTCTTTGAGGAGGCGGGCTTTCGTAATACCAAAACAGGTTGGTATTTAGTACGATAATACACAGCCCATCCTGCCAAACGCTATAAAAAAATGGTCGTTTAGTTCGCTTTTTTATCCATTCTTCATGTCCTTCCAGTATGTCGTGGTTACCAATTGTCCAAAGGGTATTGGGGGAGGAGATATGAAAAATGTCATCTACGTATGCCAGCGTATTACTATCGGCGGTGAGGTGACTGCAAACATCTCCACCAATCCAAATTTGGTCATAGGTAGAATAATCCAGCTTAGCTAATCGGGGGTCAATTTTATTTGGTGCATTCCAGTCATAGGGGTGTCCAAGAAATATATACCTCTTACTATCATCTTTCTTTTGGCAACCACACATAAAAGATAAAAGAACTAAAAAAAATAAGTACCTGCTCATATTACAATATCCTCTTCGCTCACAACTCTGCCATTGACACAACGCACGATTCTCGCCGGGAAATTTTCCAAAATTCGATAATCGTGGGTGGCAAAAAGTACAGCAGTATCATAAGTATTTGCAAGGTCTCTTAACAAAAGTAGTATGCTGTCGGCTGTTTCAGGGTCGAGGTTGCCCGTTGATTCATCAGCCAAAATAATTTCGGGTTTGTTAAGCAATGCTCGCGCAATAACAACACGTTGTTGTTCTCCACCCGATAACTTATGGGGCATTTCTGCAACCTTATCCTGCAGACCGACAAAGTTAAGTACCTCCTCTATGCGATGTTGTATTTTGTTTTTATCCTTCCAGTCGGTAGCCCGAAGGACAAATAGCAGGTTGTCCCGAACCGATCTGTCAGTCAGTAGGTTGAAGTCCTGAAAGACGATACCTAGTTTTCGACGGAGAAGGGGAAGGGTCTTGCGATTGAGTTTTGTGAGTGAAAATCCTGCGACTTTTCCCTTGCCTTTTCTCAAAGGAAGATCACCATAAATGGTCTTCAAAAGGCTGGACTTGCCCGTACCGGTCTTGCCAATAAGGTAAGTGAATTCTCCTTTGGAAACACGCAAATTGACATCTCCGAGAATTTTTTCCTGTTGTTGATAGATATCTGCCCCCTGCAGGTCAATAATGAGATTGCTCATAGCCCCTTTATTATTTCCCTCAAATATAGGCATTATTTTTTTGCAAAAAAAATCCTGTCCCGAATTTTCGGGACAGGATTAAAATCACTATTATAAAAAACTTTCAAACAAAGAGAGAGTATAGATGGGAAACCCAAATTATTTCTTAGACTTATGCTAAGGCTTCCATATCTCTAACCAAAATTTTACCTCGATTGAAGTGGATAAGGTTAGATTTCTTTAGTTCGTTTAGTACCAATGTTACCGTTTGCCGGGAGGTGCAGGTGATATTGGCAATATCCTGATGTGTGAGAGAGTGCCTTAATAACATTTCATAGCCAATCCTTCTCCCTCTGTCCATTATGGAATCCTTTATGAAGTCGATGATTCTCGTTCGTGCATCTTTGAATATTAACGCTTCCAATTTGTTTTCTGCTCGCATCAGCCTGCTACCAAATAAAGACATTACGTCATTGCACAAAGTAAAGTTAGTTTGCATCAAACTCTTTATCTGGGCTACTTCCAGTATATATACCTGAACATCCTCCTTTAACACCTGTGCAAAATCCTTGCGCGACTCTTCTCCTACCAAGCCCATTTCACCAAACATGGCAATAGGGTGAATTAATGACTTTATCACCTCCCTTCCATCATCGGAATGCGTACTGATTTTGACCGTCCCTTTTTCTAGTAAAAATAATTTTCCGGAAGAATCTCCGGGGGTGTAAATGGTCTTGTATCTCCGAAAAACTTTGCGTTCCATGGATTGAGCCAATGTTCTCTTTTCTGTTTCAGATAAATTTTTAAAAAGGGGAAATTGTGACAAAAAGTTAATTCGTGTGTCGAGATTTTCCATGATAAATTTTCTTTGTTGACCCAAAGGCCGCTCTCTGTTAAATAATTGCTTACACCCTAGTAGACACAGCTTTTTGCCACTCCCCCTATATGATTGGGGATTTTTTTTTAAAAAGGAATTAAGTAATAATTAAAACGCATTATGTTGAAATAATATTTTGTATTAACTATATGCTTTTGTTGATTTTAAAATAAAACAAATGTAATCAAGTGGTGTAACGAATAAGATTTTTTATTTTAGTGTATTTTGTATCTGTCAGGACGGAATGGTCTATCGGTAGTATTTTATAGCGGGAAGTGGCAAATGGGAGGAGAGCATTCAAATATGCTTCCCTTACCTTGGTTGGCATAAAAGTCGTGGGCTAAGTAGCCCTTTTGTAGCCCCTGTCTATTATGGAAAGTGCAAAACATCAGTGTAATTTTGTAAAAAAATAATAATGTCATGAAACAACAATTACAAATCAGATATCTGTTTTTACTTTCTCTCCTTTTAGGAGCTTTCTTTATTCAGACACCTTCTGCACAAACAGCCGGGGTGCTTCCGGTAGCCGAGACCAATAAACAGTTGAGCTATTTACCGCAGCCTCAATATCCGGATTTGTTTAAGACCATCCCCTTGATTAATGACAATAGCCCTGAATGGGTGAAAATGATGTACAGCGAAGCGCCCAACTACTACGAGGTAGAGGCAGCTTATAATGCGTATTACAGTGACCACATTTTTGAAAAAAACACCCATACACAAAATTA
>JALVDO010000340.1 GCA_027008975.1 Saprospiraceae bacterium
TAATATTCCCCGACTTATCCCATACGAAGCCCGAACCTGACCCCTTTGGAATCTCCCGCACATTTGTGGAGAAAAAATCTCTTCGCAACTTAGTTGTTGTGATAAAACAAACGGAAGGAGCCGATTCCTCAAACAAGCGAATGGTCTCACGCTCCATCTGGTTTAAGGATTCTTCATAAGTAGAAGTAGGGGGTGCAGGCGCCGGAATATTTTTCACATCTTCTTCATCCGTTACCGCCGTAGCTTTTTCTTGCTCCTCATCAATGGGGTTTTTATCTTTCCATGCCACTCCCCCCATGAATCCGGCAGCCAATACGACCAGCCAACCAAATAATTTTAAAAGGTTCATTTATTGTCTGTTTTATAAAATTCATCTTTTGACATCGGTTCGACTTTATCACCCTCCTTCAACTCTCTGGCAATGGCAGTATAAGGTCCCGCCACCACATCCTCATCGACATCCAAGCCGCTGATAATCTCAATATAGTCCGCATCCTGAATGCCTGTCACCACCTTGCGCATGACGACCGAATCTGCCGACACAACAAATACAACCTCCTCTAAGTTCACATCGAGGCTTTGTTGTGCGATATTTTTATTCTCTTCGTTCAGCTTTCGTTTTATTTTATTTTCTTCCTCATTTTTATCTTTGGAAGTCACAGCCTGAATGGGCACGCTGAGAACACCATCTTTTTTATTGGTAATAATTTCAACATTGGCAGACATCCCGGGACGGAAAGGATAGCGATTGTTATCGTTAACTAAATCGGTATAAGACTCCGGATCGATATTAATACGCACTTCAAAATTGGTCACCTGATCATTAGTCAGAGAGGCCATGGAGCTATTGTTGGCAGAGTGTGCGATTTGTGTCACCTTTCCGGTAAATTTCCTATTTAAATAGGCATCTATCTCGATTTCTACCACATCCCCCAACTCTACTTTTGGAATGCTGGTTTCGCTGACATCTACCCGCACTTCCATCAGGTTGAGATTGGCAATGCGCATCAATTCAGTCCCCTGCATTTGAATGGTTCCGAGCACCTGCTCTCCTTCTTCTACGTTTAGTTTTGAAATAATGCCATTCGTTGGAGCGGTAATGGTCGTTTTATTCAGGCTCGTCTGTATTTCCCGTAAGGTAGCTTCTGCACTTTTTACGGAGTATTCCGCAGCTTTAATAGACTCCAGGGCGGATTGGATATTGGCATCTGCTGCCTTTTTATTAGCTTCGAGTGTCTGTACATTCACCAAGGCAGTCTCGTAATCGGCTTCGGAGATTGCCCCGTCAGCTTTGAGTTGTCGATTGCGTTCCAGTATTTTTCTGGCGTTGAATAGCTGTGCTTCGATTTGCTCCTTTTGGGCTTTGAACTGCCCGATTTGCGCCCTGGCATTGCTCAATTGCGCCTTAGCACTATTGACGTTTGCCTTCCCCCTCTCCACCTGTGATGCGATGGCTTCCGGATCGATTTTTGCCAATAATTGCCCCCGTGCAACAGAGTCACCCTCCTGCACCAGGAGCTGTACTAAATCACCGGATACGTTAGAGCTGATTTTAATTTCCGTTTCCGGAAAAATTTTACCACTTGCCGCTACTTTTTCAACGATGCTTCGCTTTTCTACTTTTTCAGTAAAAACTTTCGTCGCATTCGAGCGATTGCTTTGCTTCCATGCAAATCCTACAATCATTAATAATACAATTGCTCCTAAAATAATGAGCCTGCTTCTTTTTCTTTTCTTTGCCATATCATTTTAAAATTTAATCTCTTTACCCAAATAAAAGTCGATTACTTTCAGGTAGAAGACATATTGGTACTTCGTTTGAATTAAGTTAATTTCAGCCCGATCCAGCGCATTCCTTGCACTGGCAAAATCAAAGGTATTTATCGCGCCCAGCTCGTATCTTTTGATGGCGCTTTCGTAAGCAGTTTGGGCGGCTTCTTTGCTTTTCAAAGCAGCCTCGTAGGACTTTGCGCCCGCCCGCGCGTTGGCGACGGCATTCTGAATTTCAGTTCTCAGAGCCTGCCGTTTTTGTTCGCCAATGACCTGTTGTTGCAGTACGTTTATCCGCGCCCGCTGTAGGTTTATCTTATTCTGACTATTACTATAGATTGGCAACTGAAGGCTCAATCCCAGATTTTGACCAAAATTCTCTCGAACCTGAGCGCCGTATTTCTTTTTTGGGTAAACTATTCCTGTCGGAGAAAAGGTCGCCAACGTACCATTCACCCCGTTAATTACTACCGGAACCGGCTCGTTTTCCACCAACGTGACATTTGAAACATCCGGATGTTCAAAATCAATCGCTGCCGTGGAATAATTGGAGTTCAACCCCCCAAATACCGACAATCGGGGAATCATTGCCGCCCTTGAAATGTCAACGGAAAGGTTAGCACTCTCAACGCTCAGGTCTGCCGCTTTAATTTGGGGCTGTTGTTGAAGCGCAATTTCGTATATCCTTTCGGGAATTAAAAGTGCCGGCTCTGTTTCCGGGATAATAACATCAGGCACGGCAATTTTCAATCCGTCGCTAGAGGGTAGTTGCAACAAATGCGCCAAAGACAAAAAAGCAGAAGCCAGCCTATTTTCAAACTCGATTACGCCCTGCTCGTCTAGTGCTACTTTAGACACAAAGTCCAGCCGGTTGTTCCTCGGTAAAACACCCGCATTGACCAGCTTATCCGTTTGTGCCAGTTGGTCTTTGGAGAGTACCAATTGCTTTTTGGCATTTTCCAATTGTTCCTGCGCCAACAGGATATTCAAGTAGGCATTGGCGATATTGAGCGATAGGTTGTTTTGTATCTCAGCCCCTTGCAATTTGGCAATTCTTACATCCAGCTCCCCCTTTTTTATCGAGTTGTTAACCGCGTTACCGTTGAATAACACAGCGCCCGCATTGATAGAAAAACTATTAAAACCAATGCGCTGATTCTCAAATGTATTAGTAGTCGGATCAATTGTCCGCCCAAACTGATACCCGCCGTTTATCTGTCCACTAACGTTCGGCAGACGCGAAGCTCTTGCTTGTTTTTCAGATAGCAGTGCATTATCAACACCGTACTCAGCCTGCTTTACCGACAAATTATTATCCATGGCGTATTGGATACATTCCTCAAGTGACCAGACTTTCTGCCCAAAAAGCTGGGCGAAACTCCCCACTATCAGTAGCAAAGTAATTTTCATCTTATTCATAAGTCATCTTTTTTTATTTTTGAGTTAAGAGTACCGGCTTTATTCTCGTATTCAATCATTTTTTTCCCGTCCATACCCATACGGGCACACAAAGGAGCGCAAAGGAGATTTCATTATTTATTCTCGCATTCAAATCCGTGTAAATCCTTTCAATCCGTGTCATCTGTGTTCTCCTTCATTCTATCATTTTATCATTCTCGCTTTCACTCATTCAATTTCCCGCAAAGGGGCACGCAAAGACCGCAAAGGTCGCAAAGAATCTCTCAGTCTCTCCCTCTCTCTGTCTCTCAGTCCCTCAGTCTCCTACTCTCACTACTCATCTCTTCTCATTCACTCATCCCTCCTTCGTCAGGATGCAGGCCTCCCTCCCTTCGGTCACAAGGCGGGCATTTCGCTCCTTCATTCAGCTCCCCGATCCTATATTCTCATTCAATCACCCGCTCCTAAGTTGACACCTTCTCGCCCGTACGGGCTTTGAAGTTATCACCTTGTCGCTCATTCACACATTCAATCATTCACTTCCACCACAATGCTAAGCAGAAACCACCGCAACAGAAAGATTTTTATATTAAATGCGGATAAATGCAGATAAAGGGCGCACAAAGTGTATTTTCGTGGGAAATAATTTGAGAGAAGCACAAATCAGCGTACTTTAGCGTTTTAAACAACTTCACAAGGTTTTTCATCCATGGGATTGCGGTTAAAAATTTATTTGTATTTTTTTATTCAATTATTTGTGTTTGGGCTAACTGCTCAAAATGCCAATCCCTTTGATTTGACCCCCAGACTATCTGCCGAAGAACAGGTGAAATCACAGACAAAAAAACAGTCCTCCTCAACAGAAAGTACACCCACCCTTACCAATCCGTTTGATTTGGTAAGAGATGGCTCCATCACCGCCAAAAGCCCTCTCGCTGAAGTACCCCCTTCCAAAAAAGAAGCAAACAAAACACCGCTAGCTCCCGAAAAGGAAACAGGCAGATTCTTGTTTTTTTTGATACTTTTTGATTTGGTTCTTTTTAGTTTCCTCGTTGTTAGTTTTAGAAGCATCTGGCAAAAGGTGTTTCGGGCTGTTGCAAATGATAATATGTTATCGCAGTTTTACGCCGAGCGATACAATAACCTCATCATGCGTTCGGTACTCGCGTTGTATAGTTTATTCTTCGTAAATATGGCTTTGTTTTTATTTTTGCTTGACAAAAAATTCACCGCCGTTCAGTTTTTCTCCCAGCCGAATTCCAACCTACACACTTACCTGACCATTCTCCTCTGGGTATTTGTCATAATGATATTAAAACATTTAGTAATAAGGTACATTGGCTTTGTATTCCCACTGAAAAAAAAGACCGGATTATACAATTTTACAATTATTATCTTTGCCGTTACGGCTGCCTTGATATTGCTGCCGCTCAATATTGCCATCGCCTTTATCGGTGAAAACACAGCTAAGCCCCTCATTTATTTCACACTGATTGCACTGGCAGGACTGTATGCGCTACGATACTTACGCGGTTTTTTTATTGCTAATAAACTTATCAGTCTGCACAAAATCCATTTTTTGTTGTATCTTTGCACCGTCGAAATCGCGCCGCCCTTAATTTTGTACCGATTATTCATTAATAGTTGAGACAAATAAGGGTCTTTTTATCATAAAAATCATTGTGCAAGAATGACAGCTAATAAAGGACAAGCTAACAATGAAGTTTATAAAAAAATAAAAACAATTCTCGTCTCTCAACCCAAACCTGAACGGTCACCATACTATGAGTTAGAGAAAAAATACGGACTCACTATCCACTGGAGGAAATTCATTCAGGTAGAGCCTGTTGATGCAAGAGAGTTTAGAAAATTTAAAGTATACCCACAGGATTATACCGCCATCATCTTCACAAGCAAGAACTCTGTTGACCACTTTTTTAGATTGATGGAAGAGTTGCGAATCCCCGTTTCACAGGACTTGAGGTATTTTTGCCTGACAGAAGCTATTGCCAATTATTTGCAAAAGTTCATCGTTTACCGAAAGCGAAAAGTCTTTGTCGGTGTCCGAAAAATCGAGGATTTGGCAGCCCCCTTGAACAAGTTCAAAGCAACAGAGAAATTCCTTTTGCCTTGCTCAAATCTTGGTGCAAAGGAAGTATCTGCCTATTTGAATGAAAATGGCTTCGATTGGAAAGATGCATTAATGTACCGAACGGTGAGCAGTGATCTATCCGACCTTAGCGATGTGACTTATGATGTTTTGGTATTCTTCAGTCCACTCGGGATTCAGTCTTTATTTGAAAACTTTCCGGATTTCAAACAGAATGACACCAGATTAGCCATTTTCGGCAATACCACCAGCAAAGCCGTTGAAGAACGCGGTCTGACTATCAACATTAAAGCACCGGCTCCAGGTGTCCCGTCCATGACAAAGGCACTGGAGAATTATCTTCAAATTTCTAATAAAGAATAGTTTTGCGCTCACTTTCGACCAAGCACTTACGCTTGGTAATAAAAATATTAAAACAATGAAGTATTTATTATCTGTAATTTGTTTTTCACTCCTATTTGCAGGCAATCTGTCTGCTCAATTGGAATTACCGGCAAAAAGCCCGGCTGCCTCTGTCTCTTTTAAAGTAGGCTTAACCGACGTCACTGTAAGATATTCAAGCCCCGCGGTACGAGATCGAGAAATCTGGGGCGCATTGGTGCCATACGAAGAGGTGTGGAGAGCAGGTGCCAATGAAGCGACAACCGTCGAGTTTAGTACCGATGTCAAAGTACAAGACAAATTTTTACCCAAGGGGAAGTACTCCTTTTTTATCATCCCGAAGGAAAATGGGAAATGGATTGCCATCTTCAACAAAGTTTGGGATCAGTGGGGCGCTTATCGCTACGACCCCTCAAAGGATGCCCTGCGAGTAGAAATAAAAACCAAAACGAGCAAAAACAATGTCGAGCGGTTGAGTTATTCTATTGTTGACAAATCCATCAACACAGGTTATATCCGCTTTGCTTGGGAGAAAAAGCGAGCTTATATTTTATTTAGAACAGATGTCTTTACCCAGGTTGCTAACAATCTAAAAAAAGCAGTAGCGGAAGCAAAAGATAATGAGAAATGGACTCCTTATGCCCTTGCCGCTAATTTCTATTTTGAAAATGGGAAAAAAGATTTGGCAACTAAGCACATCCAAACTTCCCTAGACCTAGGTAAGCACACGAGAAATCTTTGGATTGCCTCCAAGATTGTCGCCGACTCCGGTGACTATAAAACCGCCGTCGCCGACCTCGAAATGGCCATAGAACTGGGGCAAAAAGCCAACAGTCGGTTCTATAACAATTACAAGGATGACATTAAGGCTCGACTCGAGATGTATAGGAAAAAGTTGTAAGCAAAGGGGGGAAGGGCGAAAAAAATAGTTCCCTATATAATACGAGTGAATTATTTACAATATTTAAACAATGCATTTTTCATACAGAAAGTACAACGATATGATATTGTTGGCAAAAAACGCTTTGAAATCAACGATAAGTATTATTTCTCCGATTTGGGACTAAAACACGCTATCATACCCTATAATGCAGACGATATAGGAAAAGTATTTGAAAATATAGTTTACAACCATCTGAGAAGTACTGGTTATACCGTTTATATCGGAAAACTGCAGAATCTCGAAATTGATTTTGTGGCGAAAAAAAACGGGACTACCCTATACGTTCAGGTTGCCTATTTGTTGTCGGATGAAAAAGTGAGAGCTAGGGAGTTTGGCAATCTTTTAAAGATTAAGGATAATTATGAAAAAATAGTCGTCTCAGCAGATGAATTTACAGGTACAACCAATAAAGGAATTAAGCACATTAATATCTTAGCTTTTTTGGAGATGGAAGAGCTAGAAGATATTTCCTGAAATTAGATAGCCCTAGTGAGCACGTTGGTACGACTACAAATCCACATTCCCACCGGACAATATCACCCCAACCGCCTTTCCATTAAAGATAGGCTTATTCTTCAGTATTGCTGCAAGTGGAACGGCAGAAGAAGGCTCAATGATGATTTTCATCCGCTCGTTTATCAGGCGCACGGCAGCAATAATTTCCGACTCCGAGACCGTAAATATATCATCGAGGTAATGGCGGATAATGTTGAATGTCTTATCGCTGAGGTTCGTTCTAAGTCCGTCGGCAATGGTATCAATGCGGTTGTTGCGTTGGAGTGCTCCCGTTTTGAAAGAACGATAAGCATCGTCCACCAGTTCGGGTTCTGCCCCGTAAACAGACGCTTCCGAGCGTAAATAACGCGTGATTAAAGCAGTACCGCTCATCAATCCACCACCGCCAATGGGTGCAATAATTACGTCCAAGTCAGGTATGTCCTCATGGAGTTCTTTTGCTGCTGTTGCCTGCCCTGCGATGACGTTGTAATTATCATAGGGATGAATAAAAGTAGCTTGAGTTTGCTCGATAACCTCCCGGAGTTTCGCTTCCCGTGCAGCGAGGGTATTCTCGCAGAAAAAGACATTGGCACCGTAGCCTTTTGTCGCTGCAACCTTGCTCTTGGGGGAAGTATCCGGCATGACAATATAGGACTTAGTCCCGAGTAATTGAGCCGTCCGCGCAACCGCCTGAGCATGGTTGCCGGAAGAGTGGGTTGCCAGCCCCTGTCGAATTTCTTCCGGTGTCAGCCGAAGAGCCGTGTTCATCGCGCCCCGCATTTTGAAAGCACCAATTTTTTGAAAATTTTCACACTTGAAATAAACATTTGCACCTGCAGCCTCATTAATCAGGCGGGAAGATAAGACTGGCGTCCTGTGGATATATGGTTTAATCAATTCGTGTGAAGCCAGTACATCATCGAGTGCCGGGACTTCCCTTAGATACCGTTGTGAGTGGTTAGACATGTCCAATTTCAATCAATTTTTAGCAACTCAAAAATGGTATAGCCCTCTTCTGTATACTTTAAGATAACCCCATTTTCATCTACCCAAATACTTCTTTTTCCATCCGCCGTTTGGGCGAGCACACATTGAATATAAAAAAGGTCTGCCTTTTCTCCTTTCGTACAGGTATAGAGTTCCTTATCAGTGGAGGGGACGAAAGCGTATTCTCCATCAAAAACAGCAATATTCACCGGTTTTTCCGCTTTTAAATCATTAACCATTACGGTGTCAATCGTGATGGGAAGTTGTGTAAATTGCGCTTTGTCCACGAGGAAGTTAATCTCTTTTTCACTGGGAGTTCCAATAGCAATGCCCATTCCGATGAGCCTCTCTTTTACACCCTGAAAATCGTAGTCATCAAGAGGGTTTTTCAATCTGAATAACAGGGTGTTGGCAGTTGATAAATCAAAGTGCAAAACCTCATCACAGGGGTAGCGTAAAGAAAAATAGGGCGTATTGTTTCCCGACCGCATCGCAACAACTGCCCAACGGCACGCTTCCTCCTTATTACCCATCTCCTGATAAATGTAAGCTCTTTTCTCCGCAAAATAGCCGCGCCCTTTAAAACCCTTTGCCAATTGCATGCTTTTGCTATTGTCAGATAGCGCCTCTTCATATTTCCCCATCCGTGCTAAAACGCCTGCTCGGATACCTAGGGCAATATCATCATCGGGAGATATTTCGACCAATTGATTGGCTTGTGCCAATGCCTTATCAAGACTACCCTGCTCCACGTAAGTACGGATGAGCAAATTCATGGCGTACCGTTCATCACTCTTAAGCTCCAAAGCCTTCTTAAAATCCTGCTCGGCTTCCTTATACTGCCCCAGTTCAAAAAAAGTAGACCCCCGTATAATGTAAGTATTATGGTCAAAAAAGCCTTTATTAATAGCAAAATCCGACAATTGAAAAGCAAGGTCATTTTTGCCATTTTCAAGATACAGATACCCAATCTCGACAAAGTTGGAGGCTGATTTTGTAATGGTAGAATACTGCAACAAATCGTCCAAGACCTGATTAAAATCCTGATTGGTTGCCGCATTCAGATAAGCTCTGCTTGCCAATGCAGGCGTGTAGTAATTATCAATTTTTAGAACGCTATCCAGCAGAATCAACCCTTGGTCAAGGTTACCGTTTTTCATTTCGCGCGAAGCCTGCGCAAAAAGGCTGTCAATATTTACCTGTGCAAAAGTAGCACTGCCAAACAGTATAGAACCAAATAAAAATAAGATGCGTTTTTTACTCATAGATGATTTTTTTTATTCGTCCACTCGCCCATCGGTTCCCGCTAAGAATCGCTAAGGTTTCGCAAAGGTACGCAAAGGAGCATTAAATCATTAAATCATTAAATCCTCCCTCCGGTCATGAGGCAGGTATCCTCACGCTTCCTCCGGAATCTCCATCCCGCCTGTCAACTTTTGTACAACCTTAAAGCGAAACAAAAACTCTCGCGCGATAACCCTTATCACCGTGTAGGCAGGTATTGCCAAAACCATACCCGTTATCCCGTTTATTTGTGCACCAATCAATATCACCAAAAATATTTCCAAGGGGTGTGCAGACACGCTATTAGAGAAAATATACGGTTGTAGCACAAACCCATCCAATAACTGCATTACCATAAACACCAAAATAACTTTTGAAATGAGCGGCATTAACTCTGCATAAAAACTCATCTCCAAGTTGGAGGAGATTGTAAGGATAATGGCAAATATACCGCCAATTAGCGGACCGATATAGGGAATCACATTAATTAATGCTGCAAATAAGCCTATCAAAAAGGCATTATTTACTCCTAG
This sequence comes from Saprospiraceae bacterium, assembly GCA_027008975.1. Classification (GTDB taxonomy): domain Bacteria; phylum Bacteroidota; class Bacteroidia; order Chitinophagales; family Saprospiraceae; genus JALVDO01. The sequence goes on from JALVDO010000340.1 coordinate 9,905, forward strand.
GAAATTTAGTGCAATGGTAATAAAAGTAGTAATCAGAAGAACCTGAATCAGAATCCCCCGAAAATACCTACTCAGCATTGTTGAGATGTCTTCAATCGCATTTTTCACCTGCTTCTCATATTTATTGGGCGTCACAGCAGCCACAATCCGGGTAAAAAGCCCTTCCTCTTTAAGAAAAAAGAAAGTAATAAACAGAACCGAAAAAATCCCCATCAAAATAGTCCCCAACGCAGTGATAGCCCCCTTGAAAATATTAGCAACGTCCGTTGGCTCAATGAATTTGGAAAACGATTCTTGAAGAATCCGGGGCAAGGGCTGATCGGCATGAATACCGTATTTCGCCAATTTAGGCTTCCAGCGCTGAAATGGCTCTTCCAGCGTTTGAGCAATTTGATCGTAATCAACATCCGCCAAATTACCCGCCTGCTGCAAAATAACCGGAGTAAAATACAAAACGAGCCCGCCAAAAAACAACAAAAATGTCAAAATTGTCATGCCCGCACTCAGGCCGGCGCCCGGATGATATTTCCCGATTTTTATTTTGCGCTGAAAAAAATGCATTACCGGTCGTCCAATCATCGACAATATCCATGCCATCAGAATATAGGAAATAATACCCTTGAAAACATAAAAGATATAGGCCGTTATCGCCAAACTAAAAATAATAAGTACGTATTTCCCAATATTCTTTTTGAACATATCTTTAAAAGCTATATAAGATCATTTAAGCAAGTTGTCAAAGTTAGGTCATCTCGTGCCCCTATCTGCTGCGCAACGGCAGGCAAGCCGCCCCTATTACAATAAAATAAAGTAACTACTTACCACTCCGCTCTTTCCAGCCTAAAAACAGGAGGTGCGTAAGTAGTTACAAAATAAAAAAATGGCTGTTTTTTTAGAAAAAGTGTTAAATTTGATGCGACAAAACAATCAGTTAACACAAAAAAACAGCCGCGACAAAGATATATAAGAATGAAGTAAAAAACAAATATTCAAGTCGCGGAATAGGATGTAAGCGAACCTCTTTTCCGATTGTGTGTATTATTTATCACAAACAGACGACCACAGTCTTTTCATAAATGGTTTGCTTTCCTAGTCCGTATTGTATTTTTTATTATATTCGCCGCCGAACAACTCAGACAAATTATCGTTCTTTTTGTTTTGTTGCTATAAAGATAATGATTATACGGGTTGTTTTATAATTTTATACCTCACCCTTACATTTGATACACCTTTCGGGTAGGGTATCTCTGAGGAAAAACGTATGTACTGTATAGATTGAGGTCTGTTTTTTAAACGACTTCAACATCAAAACAAGAAAAGAATATAGTGGACACTTACGATGAAGAAATATTATTAGCCAAATGGCTGGCAGGAGAACTTGATGATGCCGGGTGGGCAGCAATTGAGCAGCTACCTCATTTGGCTGAATTGAACGAAGCGATTGCTTTTATCGATACACAGGATGTCCCAACTCCGAATCTGGAGCAAATCAGGCAGAAAATAGAAAGCAAAAAAAAGCCGGATAACCCACGACGAATGACACCCCGCGTGTGGATGAGTATTGCCGCCGCACTTATTTTGGGTGTATTTGTGTGGTTTTTATCCGTTGATCGTCCCGTATTACTGGAAACTGCCAAGGCGGAACAAAATGAATATACACTACCCGACGATTCTCACGTTATACTAAATGCCTCCTCCTCTATTCAGTATTATAAAGGGCAGTGGAAAAAGGAGCGAACGTTGCTATTAGAAGGGGAAGCCTTTTTTAAAGTCCAAAAAGGTCGTACCTTTACCGTGGAAACGGAGCAGGGTGATGTGGAAGTTGTCGGTACGCAATTCAATGTTTTGAGTAGGTGGGATGTCTTTGAGGTGGTTTGTCAT
>JALVDO010000341.1 GCA_027008975.1 Saprospiraceae bacterium
AACCGTAGGCGATGGGCACATCTAAGCCTTTGACACGGTCGTCGATGACTTCTTTTAACGTCAGAGACCGGTCTCCCTCATCGGGATGGCAATCGTTGAAAGTGCCAAGTACCAATCCGTTGATGTCATTGAGCCATCCACTTTCCAATAGCTGCGTCATCATACGGTCGATGCGGTAGGGCTTTTCGCCAATATCCTCTATGAATACAATAGCATTTTTGGCACTAGGCAGATAAGGCGTGCCGACCATTGCCGAAAGTAGGGAGAGGTTGCCTCCGAGCAATTTTCCCTGTGCTTTTCCGCCCTTGATGGTTCGGGCTGCAAAGGCGTTGTCCTCCGCTGCTTTTGCCTGATTTTCTTCCGATAGTTGATAGGTTGCAGCCTTGCCCTCCATGATAACCGATCGGAGATATTGTTCTGAAAATTCCGTCATTTCCGATACGGCAACAGGTCCATGAAACCCCACCAAGCCCGTCTCTTTATAGATCGCCATTAATAATGCGGTAATATCGCTATAACCGATAAGTGCCTTGGGGTTTTTCCTGATGGTTTTGTAGTCAAGCATGGATAACAGCCGAGTAGTCCCATAACCACCACGCAGACACCAAATGCCCTGAATGCTATCATCTGCGAAAAAGGCGTTGATGTCAGCGGCACGGGCTATATCCTCTCCTGCGAGGTATCCTTTTTGGTCGTGCAAATGTTTTCCCTCCTTGATATTATACCCAAAATAACGGAGGTGCTCCAATGCTGTCTGGTATGCCTCGTCGGAGAAAGAACTGGCCGGTGCGATCAGACCAATGGTATCACCTTTTTTCAGTCGATTGGGAATTCTTGTTTTTTTATTACAAGTACTGTTTCCGCTTGTTGCCTGCAATTTATTTCCCGAAAGGGCAAACAGACCTCCCAGTGTGCTTATTCTTGTAAAATTTCTCCGATTCATATTATCTGCGTTTAGGTTTGTACCGGGCATCTTCGAGCAATGCCTGTGCATCTTTCATGTCGATTAGCTGCTGTAGGCTTGTATCAGGGTGCCTTCGCATATATTTGCGAATGACCTGCCATCCGACCCAGTTGGCTGTTCGCCCCGGTGCTTCTTCCGGCATACCGGGAGAATTGGGACTATAATCGACGAATTTACGAATTTTTCTTTGATCCGTGGAGTACAAGAGGTCTTGGTCTAAAAAATAATTCCACATCTGCCCCTCATTTTCTTTTAACCAGGCATCCTGTTCGGAGGTGACTTCAAAAATTATACTGTCCGGCTTATCGGGCATAAAGGACTCCATCAGGTATAATTTCTTCCCGTTTTGAATCATTTGATCCAGCATTCTTTCGCCTGAAGGCGGTCCGACGAGGTCTTCTACCAGTGCCCGAACGGTTTTGGATACCAAATATTCCTTCGCAAAATAACGACTTAGATAGTCTGAAAAGCTCGGTGATTCAGGATTGTATTTCCGGTAAGGATAGTCTTTGCCAAGGAAAAAATCCAAACCTACGGCAAGAGAATAATCGCTATAAATAAAAGCCGCTGTTGTATATTCAGAAACAAAAGTCGTAACATCGGGCGTGGGCAAGTCGGGGAAATAATATTTGAAATATTTGAACGTTTGAGTAAAGTCCTGCTTAATATCGTCCATATTATCATAGAGCACCATGCAGGTATCATAAAGGTGGCGAATAGCAGGGTGCGTCAGAAAGCCCTTGACATAAGCGACGTGACCCTGCGGAGCAATGCGTGGATCCTTGGAGGCGAGTATTCTGTTAAAATAAATATTACCGAATTCGCCATAATCATCCTCAAGCTGATTCAACTGCTCCGGAAAGTCTGCCGCAGTAGTATCCAGTGCGAATAAATCTTTTTCAAAACGCCTAAACTTCAGATCAATTGAAATATTGGAGACATCAGGGCGGGGCTTTTCTTTTTCAGATTGGCAGGAAGTGCCGATGACAGTTAAAAAAAGGGTAAAAATCAGGGTTTTATAAAAACTCATAATGATAAAGTATGTTTTTCGCTATCAACCATTAACTTTGCAGAATTTACCGGTTGATACGTTATTTAACAATCACCTCACAAAACGTAAAAAAATTACCTTTTGTTTTAAAATTTGATTAAACAATGAAAAAAAACATTTTACTATTTTCGTTTCTTATCTGCCTTTTCTCGGCGGGTAACGCACAGGAGGACATCCGTTTTGGTTTTCAGTTATCACCTTCTTTTTCCTGGATGACAACTGACAATAGCAGTATTAATCCATCAGATGGTCCTAATTTGGGACTAAAACTGGGTATGATCGGAGAATATTATTTTCAGGAAAATTATGCAGCAGTAAGCGGCATTGGGTTTCATTTCAATGCGGGGGGAACATTACTACACAGCTATGGTGGCAATTACTGGACACAATCCGATCTTCCTTCTTCTTTGGATACCCTATCCAATAACGTCAAATTAAAATACAGCATTCAATACTTAGAAATCCCCTTTGGGCTAAAAATGCGCACCAAGGAGTTTGGTTATATCCGGTATTATATGACACCGCAATTGACGGCCGGCTTTAGGACGCAAGCTAGAGGCACGATTGACGACCAAGGTATCACAGGTGAGAATGAAGAAAAATACAACATCAAAAGAGAGGTAAGTGGACTCTCTCTTTCATGGGGAGTCGGAGCCGGAATCGAATATAGTATTTCGGAAAACAGTAGCCTCGTCGGGGGTATTTTGCTACAGTTTGGTTTTATAGATGCAACTAAAGATGGCGGCACTGTCTTCCATCCGGATGGGAATAAAACCGAAGACTCCAAGGGATTGATGCGCTCTATTAGCCTACAATTGGGAGTTATTTTTTAGAATCGGTCCACCAACACCTAGGATCGGGGAGCCGACGAAGAAGGATCCCCGAGCCGTTATGATTGGAACGGCAGACAGGTCGACGAAGAAGAGCCTGTATCCTAAACGAAGAGAGGGTCACTTTGGTTGTCAGGTCAAATACCTGCCTTCCGTCGCGCAACAGGCAAGTCCGTATGAAATACCGTATTGGTAGTTTAAAATCAGTGTAAATCCGGGCCAGTACGCCTCCGTATGGATTCAATCCGTGTTCCCTTGATTACCAAATTACAAACATAAAGCATGGGGTAGCAAGTAGTTTCACAAAAAGTAAATAAATGAAAGACACATATATAGAAGATTTTATAGAATTAGCACTAAAAGAAGATGTCGGGGAAGGGGATCACACTTCTCTTGCCTGCGTTCCGCCAGACCAAACCAGTAAAGCACAATTATTGATTAAAGAACCGGGTGTCATTGCCGGTATCCGGATTGCCGAG
>JALVDO010000342.1 GCA_027008975.1 Saprospiraceae bacterium
TACCTCCGATCCCCGAGCCTGTCTGCCACCGGCAACGCCAGGCAGGCTGACTGGAGCAATAGCGGAAGGAAGACCGGGGAGCGGTTCCGCATTGCGACCGCAGGTCGTAGCGAGCAGCTAGAAAAATGAAGGGAAATCATCAGCCTGTGGGAAACAGGCCGATGATAGCGGTTAGCCGGCTCGGGGATCTTTTAGCTCCCCGATCCTGATTCGAAATAAATTTCCATTAATAATTCGTATCTTTGTACTATGTTATTCAGAGACGTCATAGGGCAAGACTCCGTCAAAGAGGATTTGGTGCAGATGGTAGCAAATGACCGGTTGCCACACGCTTTGTTGTTTTTGGGCAGCGAAGGAGTGGGTAAACTCGCGCTCGCTATTTCATTGGCGCAGTACGTGACGTGTAAAAATCCCCACGCTCAGGATGCTTGTGGTGAGTGCAACGCCTGTCAGAAAGTATCCAAATTAATTCATCCGGATATTCATTTCTCTTTCCCCGTTGTTGGGACGAAAGTGACGAGTGATGCCTATATCGAAGCGTGGCGGAAGGCCGTGCTGGAGCATCCCTATTTCAATATTAACGATTGGATGCATGCGATTGGTGCGGAGAATAAACAGGGGAATATCAATAAAGATGAATGCCTTAATATTGTCAAAAAGCTGAGTTTGCAGACTTTTGAAGGCAATAAAAAAGTGTTGATAATCTGGTTGCCGGAGTATTTGGGTAAAGAGGGGAATCGGTTGTTGAAGTTGATAGAGGAACCTCCGGAAAATACACTTTTTATTCTGGTGGCAGAGCGTGATGATTTGATTCTGAATACCATCCTTTCACGTTGTCAAATTGTTACAATTAATAAATTAAAAGATGAAGAAATAAAAAAAGCGCTCGTCGAAAAACGGGGATTAAGCGAAGCTGATGCTTTGGAACTGTGTTACCTCGCAGATGGAAATTACAATGAGGCGGCAAAACTTTCTCAGGAGAAGCACAATGATTACGCGGCTCTTTTTATCGACTGGCTGCGGCTGTGCTACGCAGGGAAATGGGCGAAAATATCGGATTGGGTTGAGGTGTTTAGTAAGCTTGGGCGGGAAAATCAGAAGTATTTTATCGGATATGCTTTGCATTTTGTCAGAGAATTGTTAGTTTTGAAGTTTGGTAAGGAGACGAAGGTCAGATTGTCGGAGTCAGAACGTAACTCCGCCCTCAAAATGGGAGCAATACTAGACCTTAATCAAATTCAAAAAATAACAGAATTACTGAATGAAAGCTCGTATTTTATAGAGCGAAATGCAAACCCTAAGGTGTTGTTTTTCAGTAATGCTATAGAATTGAACAAAATTTTTAAAAACCAAGAAGTTGACGCGATGGTATCAAAAGTGAAAATTTGATGCTTGAGGGGGAAATAGGAGAAAGAGAGAAGATATTATTTTCAGTCATTATACACAAAAGGTGTAACAAGGCGCAACTTCCAGAAATATATATAAGTAATGGCGTGTTCAGGATGTTCGGTGACGAAGAGTGACGGTGCGTATATAGAAAAGACAGGATGTAGTACGGGAAGCTGCAATAGGTTAAATACTTTCGATTGGCTCAGTGCGATGCACATTGAAGATGCCGTTCCTTTCCACATAGTAGAAGTTAGTTTTAAAAACGGAGCGAGAAAAGGCTTTTTCATCCGCCCTCCGGAAATTCACGCCTCAACGGGTGATACTGTAGTTGTGGAGGCAGGAACGGGGTATGACATTGGTCGTATTACCCTTTCGGGTGAATTGGTGAAGCTTCAAATGAAGAAAAAAAACACTAGAGAAAATGACGTCCAAAGTAAAATCCTGCGAATAGCTAATAGAAAAGACCTACAAAAACAGGCAGAAGCCAGAGCGTTGGAAAAAGAAACCATGGTGAAAGCCCGGGTACTCGCAAGGATGCTGGAGCTCGAAATGAAAATAGGCGATGTCGAATACCAGGCGGACAAGCGAAAGGCTACCTTTTATTATACTGCCGAGGGGAGGGTTGATTTTCGGGAATTAATCCGGCATTACGCAAGAGATTTTCGAGTAAAGATTGAAATGAGGCAAATCGGTTCTCGTCAAGAGTCTGCTCGAATAGGGGGGATTGGTTCCTGTGGGAGAGAGTTGTGTTGTTCCTCCTGGCTATCCGATTTCAAGTCCGTCTCTACCGCTGCTGCACGGTACCAAAATATTGCCATCAATCAAACCAAACTCTCAGGACAATGCGGTCGATTGAAGTGCTGCCTCAATTACGAGTTGGATACTTACATGGATGCACTAAAAGCTTTCCCGAAACGCGCGGATAAATTGGAGACCCAATTAGGCGTTGCCGTTTTGATTAAAACCGACATCTTTAAGGGCATTATGTATTATGCGTATAGAGATGCAAAGGTTCGTGGGAAGTTTTATGCTTTGGAAGCAGCAACGGTTCAGGAAATTTTGGATTTGAATAAAAAGGGCGAGCGTCCAATGGACCTTGGCGATATGGTCTATGCCGGCTATGATGAAGCAGATGACGAATACGATGAAAATAATATCGAATTTGACAGTGACTTGACCGGAGTGATTGAATTACCACCTGAAAAGAAAAAATCAAAATCAAGGAGATCCAGTAATAGACGAAATAAGCAGGGGAGAAAACAACGGTCGAATAAAAAGGCAGGAGGCAATAGTAATGCATCCGGGAAGCCTCAGAATAAAAAAACAGAAGACAATAAGAATAATAAAAAGAAACCATCAAACTCAAGACGTTCTAACCGCAACAGAAATAAGAACCGAAATAATAGAAACAACAACAATAATAAAAAGTAGTAGAAAAAAGATTCATGAAATACGACTTAGTCATTATAGGATCGGGCCCCGGCGGATATGTTGCGGCCATTAGAGCGGCGCAATTGGGATTTAAAACGGCTATTATTGAGCGTTATGCAACGCTTGGGGGTACCTGCCTCAATGTAGGATGTATTCCATCAAAAGCGTTGTTGGATTCATCGGAGCATTATTATAATGCAAAGGAGCATTTTGCAGAACATGGCATCAAGGCGACGGGCTTAAAAGTGGATATTAAGCAGATGATTGAACGAAAGAATGCTGTGGTTAGCCAAACGTGCGATGGAGTCGCCTACTTGATGAAAAAGAATAAGATTGATGTTTATACCGGTCATGGCTCCTTCCTTTCGCCCGGGCAAATTGAAATAAAAAAGGCGGACAATACCACAGAAGTTCTCGAAGCTGATAAAGTCATTATTGCCACCGGTTCGAAACCCGTTTTACCCCCGGCTTTCAATTATGACAAAAAGCGGGTTATCTCTTCG
>JALVDO010000343.1 GCA_027008975.1 Saprospiraceae bacterium
GGTATTTACAACCTCAACGCCAGCTTCGCAAAAGTTGTCAATAATGACTTCTACCTCGGCGATAGCAAGGGTTTGCTGACTATCCATCAATTCGGTACCTTCTTCCGAGGTCCTCAGTCCGGATTTACGCTCGAAGCCAATCACTTCCTGCTTGATGAGACCGTGAATAACAATAATACGATCGGCAGCTTCTGTCAGAATATTGGGGAGACGAATAATGTCGTAAAGGGAAATACCTATACGGGACTATTGTATGGAAATCTGTCCAATGGTAAGAATTTTGAGAAGGCAAATATTGGATTGGTTTATCGTTGTAATGAAAACGACAACCCGATATCTTTTTCCGATTTTGCCGTGACAGATGAAGGTATAAGGCAAAAACAGGCATTTATTCGCTATAATGAAATTACAGGTATTCCAACTTACTACCCTGCCGGCAACTACTTCACCCACGCCAATCTCTCCTTCAGCGACTTCAATAATGAAGGTGGTCCGATTGATTATTACCATGCGGATGCTATGCATGGTGTCCCGGAGGAAGTGCCCTTGTCTTATACGGAACTAACAATTACACGAATTCCTTTAGATGACGAACGCGAGTGTGCCACCAAATACCTTTCACCGGGTACACCTCAGGAGGAAATAGACATTGATGGGCTCATCGATGAATTTGGCGACCACAAAAACGAATGGGATATCAAACGTGCCCTATACTGTGACCAAATAACCCAAGGAGGAAGTAAGGTATTATTGGAAAAGGTGGTGAAGGGAACAGAGTCTGCTGCTGCTCTTAAGACGGATTTATTGGCGGCTTCGCCCTATGTCTCTTTGGAGATTCTTTCCGAGACACTCAAGAGTACCCAATTGGGAGAGGCGGACAAGATGGAAGTGTTATTAGCCAATCCTCATGCCGGTTATACACCTGCATTTTTTGCTGCTTCCGGTCTGACTACTACCGAGATAGCAAATATCAAAGCTGCCATGGTAGGGGAGAGTGACCGTTCCGAATTGGAGCTATCTATTGGTTATCATCGCCAGCAGATGGATGAAAGTAGTACAGCGGTAATACAAGAAGTACTCAATGAATCTTCGGAGATGGAGGTGGATTTTGTACGAAATTGGTATCAGCAATTAAGCACTCCTACAACGGACTATAAACTGGCAGCACAATATGTCAACGAAGGGAACTATACCGCAGCGAGCAATTTACTATCGACTATGTCCGATAAATACTGTGGATGGGATGCCTCATCTGCCCTTCACCAAGAGATGGAAGACTATATCGGCTTAATGACTGAACTACACCAGACAGGTGTACCTTCCGAAAAAATGCCGGCAGGTTTATTAGCCGATTTCCACGATTTGCTTGAAAATGCCACCACATCAGTACGACACAAAGCAGAGGCCGTTTATGCCTCAGCCACCGGGCAGGATTTCTTTTTGGATTATAAGTTGCCAGACGGCGCACAAGGACTGGCAAGGGAAGAAATCTCGGGTAAAGCTGAAACTAGAGATGAACGGGTAAAAATTTTACCACAAAAGATAATGGTTTATCCTAATCCGGCGAGTAATGTCGTTTATTTCGCTAATTTGAAAGGTGCTGCTCACTTGACGATTAAGGATATTACCGGAAAAATCATCCAAAAGATGAATATTGATGATACTTCCTACCAATGGAATACCACCAATCTGAGCAATGGCATCTATATTTATACCATTTACTCCGATAGGGCGGAACTTGCTACCGGAAAGGTCATGATTAATAAATAAATTTTTTACCATGAAGATGACTTGGCTGATGTCGAGTCATCTTTTTTAATATTTGGATGATGAAGAAATTTGTAATGTTGCTTTATTGTTGTTTCCCTTTCTTTCTGTTTGGGCAATCCGGGTTCAATACTACTTATGATTTTTCAACATTAGGGGTGAACTTTTCTGGGGTTGTAGCAATAGGAGATTCATTGGTCGTTTTTGGCGACTTTTATAATCCTAATGCTCATAAATGGAATTTATTTGTTTCAAAATTAGATACGATGGGAAATATTGCCAATTTGCACACTTGGGATATGGGATGGAATACAAATACCTTAAATTGTAAAATGATACTAACCACAGAGGAGAGCACCTTAATCCATGCCAATGTTTCTTCCAAGAAAGGCTTCGCCCTAAAACTCAACCAAAATCTCGAAGAAGAATTTTTTACTGTATTTGATGATACCATCAATCGTGTGGTGCTCCACCGAGAAGTTGTCGAAGTCTCCGACGGCTACATCATCGGAGGTGAAGTACAATACCAAAACTACGATGAATTGGCATGGGCGAGCAAACTGGATTACGAGGGCAATGTACTATGGTACCGGGAATATGGCACTACCACCGACTTGGATACCCTTGAAGATGTATTTGATATGGCTGTGACGGTGGATGGGAATGTGATGATTACGGGAAATTTAGTATTTCAAACCTGGCAGGATGGCGAAATGGTATATTGGTCAAAACCCTGGTATCTGATTATTGATTCGGATACCGGTGAAATTATTTGGGAAAGGAAATACGCTCCTTTTGCCGAAGAGCGCGTTGCCTTTGCCATAGAGCCAATGGAAGATGGAAGTTATTTAACAGGAGGATCATTTAAGTTTGGAGAAATAGAGGGCTATCCTTTTTTTAGTATTGATATTCGACGATTAGACGCTAATGGGGACTTGATATGGCGAAAGCCTTTTGGTCCTGTCATTCAACCCACCGAACAATTTGTTTTTGATATTCTTCCGCTGCCGGACGGTCGTTATGCAGCGATTGCACAGGGGGATTTAGGCATTGACTTTTCACCCTTGTGGCAAAACCGGGCAGCCATTACCATCGTCTTCGACCCCGAGGATGGCACCGAATCATGGGTACGAGTAGATACCATCCCCAGCGATACCATTGATAATAGATCCAACTATGTACAAGGCGGCACCGTCCTCTCCTCCGGCAGCATCGTAGTAGCCGGCTACAATAACGACTATCCGGCCAAGGGCTGGCTGATTAAGATGGATAAAAACGGCTGTATTCAGGATGATTGTGCCATCACCGCTACGGTGGAGATACCGGCGCAGCAGCCCACTGCGCCGCTCATCTATCCCAATCCGGCGAGTGACTTCCTGCATCTGGAGGGCGAGGTGCACAGTGACCTGTGGATAGAAGATATGCAGGGCAGGTTGCTGCGTATTATTCCCAGAGCGAAGACGGGAGAGGCGATTGATGTGCGGGCGTTGCCTGCCGGTGTTTATTTGCTTAGGGGTAAGACGGATGGGCTAGCTTGGGTACTCAAATGGCTA
>JALVDO010000344.1 GCA_027008975.1 Saprospiraceae bacterium
CTAAATTACATTCAGTATTTTAATAAATTCCAAAAGATGTTTGATTTTGGAATTAAAATTAAATCTTATTTTGATTTATTATCCCAAATAAAGGTTCGATTTTTTATACTATTACCTAACAACGTTGGCGGTAGCGAATGTGCCGTCCTGATGGGCAACATGGCAGCTACCGCTTGTTACAGGGCTTTTCATAAAAATAATTCTCATTTATTCTGTCAAGAAAATTGTACCAATGACGCAAGACTCAATTTTTTGCTCGACAAGATTGTCCCTTTTTCTGACATGATTTACAGGATTAACAGGAATTTTTGCAAAGCAAAAAATCCTGCTGCTGCCCTGAGCTTTTTATGAGAAAACCCTGCCATTTGTTACTACCATTTTTTCTTCTTTCTCATTTTTTTTAATGTCTCTTCTATCCAATCAAACTCTTTCAACTCCGAAAGTTTATTTATTAATTTTTCAGGAATTTTTTTTCTTCCAATTAATGTTCCTGCAATTTGTCCGGCTAATGAACAATTTGTATCGGTATCTCCTCCAATTTTTATTAACTGCAAATACATTTCTTCAATACCAATTTTTTTTACTCGATTTGCTGCCGCTATAGCCAAAGGTACAGAATTTACCACATATCCACTATTTCCTAATTTACCAATTTCAAATAAATTTTCAACTGACTCTATTTCCATTAATCTATCTCGTATTTTCGTGTCTGGAATTTGCCCAATTATTAAGCTAATTAAGTTTTCACTTCCTGTCCAATTTCCTTCCAATATTTCTCGTATTGCAATAATAATACTCATTGCTCCTACATACGCTTCGTCATTTTTGTGCGTAATGGAGCAAATGTCTCTAATCGTAGCTTTAGATACTCCTTCACAAAATGCAAGTGGGGCAATCCGCATCGCAGCTCCGTTTCCTGCCGCATATTCGCCTTTTCTCCCTACTTGGCTCCAATGTCCTCCAAATTCTAATTCTTGCAGAGCCTTCAATGTACTTGAACCTAAACCTTTTAATTTTTTCTTGCGATATAGTTTTAAAAATGACTGCGCTATGCTTTCCGGATTCAATCCTTCATCTTCCATTATTGATTCTATTGTTGCTAATGTTAACTGTGTGTCATCAGTTATTTGCCATTCAGGAATTGCTCTTGTTTTTTTTAGGGGGTGTCCGAACAAATAATAAACGTCCTCTTTTTCTTCATTTAGATTTTGATTTTCATAACCACTTCCAAATGCGTCACCTATTGCTCCTCCTATTATGCAGCCTTCAAATTGATCTCTTTTAGTCATTTTTTGAATTCATTTCGTGTCATAACTAACGGAATTCCGATTAATATTAATGCGACAATGTTTATTATTACAACATTGTGAATTGCTCCATAATAAATTGAGATTCCACTATCAATACAAAACCAAGATAGTAATCCAAACCACATAGCTTTATATGCCCAGTATTCTTTATTTTTAAAGGCGTTTTCAGAAATCATTACCATCAAAATATGAAACCCAACTATTGTTCCACCTATAATTCCAAAGAGCCAGTTTTTCAAATTTAAAACATCTGGATTAAATTCAGACGCACTAAAAAACACTTCTTTAGTGTATTCATTGTGTAACTCAAAAACAATTGAATTCCCAGCGAATGCTACCAAAACTCCAACTCCAATTGTCATAATGTTTGCATAAGTCAACCATTTCTGCCAAAAACTAAATCTCTTATCATTCATATTCTATGGTTCTGTTTTGCTTGTTGCGAACTAGCCTATACCCACAAATAACGCCTAAGCAAACTATTATATTTGAGCTGCTGGAATCAACATAATCACCGACCTCCAACAAAAAACGAATCTGCTCGCTGCGACCTGTGGTCGCAATGCCGGATATTGGTATAGGCTTTTAGCCTAATTTTTTGTGTATAGATTGTTGGCATCCACCATTTCAGCCCTCGAAAATTAAGACAAATTAAAAAAAATGCACCAAACCATAGGTCAGAGACCTACACCTTGATGCGTTTTGCGACGACACGTCGCAACGAGCAGTTTATTATATTTGAGCACGGCAGAAAAGGCTCACATTGCCAAATTCACTTTGTCAAATAAATTGCAAACCTACTGTTTTCAATAAGAGCGTCACTTCAAATACCAATGAAAAGTCCATCTGATGCGTCATTTTAGAAAATGCCTCTTATATTTGCGGGAGCCCTTTCGATAGTCACTTTCACAAAAATTGATTTATGAAAAATGTTATTACGCTATCTCTATTAGTTCTCCTATCCGCTCCCACTTTCAGTCAGGTAGTCGTCAATGAATATTCAGCTTCCAATCTAAATTCCTTTATGGATTATTTCGGAAAGACCGAGGATTGGATTGAATTGTACAATACAGCCGACACTGAAATTGATTTAAGCGGTTACCACCTTTCCGACAAGGAATCCAAGCCGGGCAAATGGGAAATACCCAATGGAACGACAATCCCGCCCAATGGGTTTTTACTCTTTTGGTGTTCGGGAAGGGACACGCTGGTCAATGGTGAATACCACACCAATTTCAAACTTTCGCAAACCAAATCGAGCGAATTTGTGTTATTTACCGACCCCAACGAAAATGTCATCGAAGAATACGATATGGAACTAACACTGGTGGAGCACTCCCGGTGTAGGCTGACCGACGGAGGTGCTGAATGGGGTGTGTGTACCGCTCCATCTCCGGGCACTTCAAACAACAGCAGCCCAAAATTTCTCGGTTATACAGCTACCCCTTCCATGGATATGAATGCGGGATTTTACATGGATTCCGTTGTCGTCTCGATTACCAACAATGAACCTGGTTCTGTATTGAGATACACATTGGATGGACACGAACCGACTACTACTTCTCCCATTTATTCCGGGCCGATAAGAATATCGGAGACAACTGTCGTGAAAGCAAAATCATTTAGTGAAAATCCAAATATCCTTCCGGGAAAGATGGACTTTAACACCTACTTCATCAATGAAGATTTCACCTTAGCGGTGTTCTCCGTTGCATCGGATGAGGTAATTGATCTTGCTAATGGAGATGGATCGCTAATACCCGTTGGTTCTTTGGAATACTTTAATCTAGATAAAGAAAGAGAAGCAACTTCTTATGGCTCCCTCAACCGGCATGGACAGGACTCCTGGATACTTCCGCACCGGAGTATAGACTGGGTATCGAGGGATGAAATGGGCTATTCGCGAGCCGTTAAATCCAAGCTTTTTTCGTATTCCAACAGGAAAAGTTATCAAAAATTTATGTTCCGAAATTCGGGCGACGACAACTATCCAGCTAACGGAGATATA
>JALVDO010000345.1 GCA_027008975.1 Saprospiraceae bacterium
ACTCCTTTCATCTTCAGTATCTATTATTTTGTAAGGAGTAATTCTAAATATTTTTTCATCTGCTTTGCATATTTCTTTGATGTTTTCCATGTGCCATTCATGGTTTTTATCAACATGAACTTCTCCTTCGGTGGCGAGTATGTGAAATGGTGCTAATTTATAATCATCAACTGAATTTACTTCCCAACAATAATTTCTATAAGCATCAATATACTTGGAAATTGCTTTATTTTTATAACTGAATTTGTCTAAATATTTTTGAGCGTCCGTTATTCCTCTATCAATCGTCTTTTGAAGTGCTGATTCTACTTCTTTTAAGGCATTTTTTGCCGATGCACCAACAGAGGCATATTGGTCTTTTAGTAAGGATTGTGCTTTGACAGACCAAGGCATCAATTCAGCATCCAGACACACCCAATTTGTTTTATGCTTTTCCCAAAATTCTGACTTTGTTAAAGCATTTTGCACCCTATTTAAAAATTCCGATTCGATTTTAGCATCATTAAAGAAGTTTCTCCCCGTTCTCGTGTAACAAACGCCTATCCCTTCATTTTCAATACCAAATCGTTCTCTAACTGTCTCTACATCTTTACAAACAACTAAAATGGCACGAGAACCCATGTGTTTTTCTTCACACACAATTTTTTGAACGCCTCTTTTTTTGTAGTAGTTTATTGCTTGATTTGGATGTTCCAAAAAATCAGGTGAATCACTTGTTTCGCAAGGTGACATTGTAGGGGGAAGATAAATCAACCATTTTGGATTTATGGCAAAACGGCTCATTACTTCCAATGCTGCAATTGAGTTTTCTTCCCGAATGGTAATGTTATTTCTCAGTCTTGTTTGTACAATTCGTTTTCCAATTACGTCATCGATGTTCAACACGTCATCATATTCATGTTGGTGTGATAAAGTTGAAGTTTCTTCTGTTATCAGAGGTTTAACAGGTTCACAATACACTTTTTTCGCTTGTATTGAAACCAGCTCTTCTTCAGGATATCGCAATGCTGTAAGTTTTCCTCCAAAAACACAACCGGTGTCGATATCAATTGTATTATTAAACCACTCAGCCTTAGGCACGGGAGTGTGTCCGTAAACGACTTTTGCTTTTCCTCTGTATTCCGATGCCCAGTTGTAACGAATAGGCAACCCAAATTCATCAGTTTCACCTGTTGTTTCACCATATAGACAAAATGCCCGAACTGCTCCAGAACCTCTACCTTGCATTTCCTCTTTTATGCCCGCGTGGGCAACAACCAGGTTTCCGTTATCAAAAACTAAATGACTTATCAGGCTGTATAAAAACTCTTTAACCTCATTAATAAATTCAGGTGTTTCTTTATCGAGTTGTTCTATAGTTTCGGCAAGACCATGATTGAGTTTTACATTTTTCCCATTTAGCTTTTTTTGTAATTTTAAGTCATGATTCCCCGGCACACAATACGCGACACCTGATTGGACGGAACTCATAACTAATTTTAAGACAGCCGGCGAGTTTGGCCCTCTATCTACCAAATCTCCAAGAAAAATTAATTTTCGGTTCTCGGGATGCGTTATTTCTACACCGTAATTTTTTCCATTATCGGGCACTTGTTTAATTTTGTAACCAAGTTTTTCAATCAATTCTATTGTTTCGTCATAACATCCATGAATATCTCCAATAATGTCAAAAGGGCCTGATATTTCTTTTCGGTCATTGTATAATTTTTCTCTAATAATTTTAGAAATGCTATCAACTTCTTCTTGTGACTTTAGAATATAAATTTTACGAAAACCTTCTCTTTTCAGACCTTTGATTGACCGTTTTAACTGTTGTTTTTGCTGGCGGATGACATGTTTTCCAAATTTTCTATCTTCCCGTTCTTCATTTCTGTCCTCACACAATCTTTGGGGCAGATCCAATACAATAGCAACAGGCAAAACATGATACTCTCTTGCCAAACGTATAAGTCCTCTTCTCGCCTCCGTTTGCACGTTTGTCGCATCAACAACCGTTAAAAGCCCTTGTTTTAATCTTTTTCCAATGATAAAATGCAAAAGGTCAAAGGCATCATTTGTTGCTTTTTGGCTATTGGTATCATTGGAAACAATCCCTCTGCATTCATCAGAAGAAACCACTTCGTATTTTTTGAAATACTTTTTTCCAAAAGTACTTTTTCCCGACCCTGATACGCCAACCAGCAGGACTAATGATAATTCAGGTATTTTAATTTCCATAGGTAAATATTGCCATTTGTGAGGGAGCACCAACTTTGCTATCTTCTTCACCTATTGGCAAAAACTCCACTTTATAATTATTATTCTTTGCGACGTTATCCGCCCATTTTTCAAACTGTTTTCTCGTCCATTCAAACCTATGGTCAGTATGTCTCATTGTATTTTCTTCCATATTCTCGTATAGAATATTGTATTCTCCATTTGGGGTAGTGAGCACAACTGTTTTTGGTTTTGCAAACTCAAAAATAACTCTTTCAAAGGATTTCAATCTGTTTTCGTCCAAATGTTCTATGACTTCAACAATTGCCGCTGCATCATATCCTTCAAGTCGTTTATCTCTATAAGTTAATGCTCCCTGGAAAAGCGATATTCTTTCCTTTTGTCTTGGAGCCATTTCGTCCCAATGCAAGCGGTCTTTTGCTTTTGTCAATTCATTGTACGAAACGTCTGTTCCTGTAATTCTTTTGAATTGTTTTTCCTTAAGGAGCATTCTTAGCAATTTCCCTTCTCCACAACCGAGGTCAATTACACTTTCTGCACCTGATTTTTTTATCTGTTCTAAAACTAAGCCTAATCGTTTTTGATGCAATGTTTCTTTGCGTTTTTTTTCTTCTTGATTTATACTTTCTTCCTCCTCAATTCCTTCCTCTTCATTCAATCTGCTAATTGCCTGACGAGATAAAGAACCCAAATTAATAAGGTAACGTCTTGTTATTTCTTCCTTTTCAGGATGACTTGAAAGCCAGCCTTTTCCTTTTTCTAACAATTTTTCAATTTCATTTTGGCTTACATAATAATGTTTGTCATTATCTAACGCAGGAATCAATACGTATAAATGTTGTAATAATTCCCGGGTTGTTATTGTGTTTGAAAGTTTGACTGTGAAGTATTTACTTTCTCCCCAATCTTCAAATTTTTCATCTAAAGTATGTCTTTCCACCCTTACTTCATAACCCAGTGGCTCAAATAATTTTCTTATTAAATGCTCTCCACCTTTTGGTGCGGGTAGAACCGAAATATTTACTTCAAAAGGCATTTTTACATCCACGAGGTCAGGTTTGTTCGAACATTTTCCGTTCATTGCGGTCGAAAATGCTT
>JALVDO010000346.1 GCA_027008975.1 Saprospiraceae bacterium
GACCGCAGCTATGGGCGTATTTCCAATGGGGTGATGCTCCACCTGCATGGCTTCGAGTAGGTAGGTTGAGCCATTGGCAGGCAAGGTGACTTCTGTTGATTCCCCGCTGTTTAGGATGAACGGTGTCGGCTCGGACATCAGAATAATGCCGTCTTCCACCACAAAGTAATTTCGCTCGGAAACCATATCGCCGTCACCCGTATTTTGAATAAAAAACCGGACTTCATCGCCATCGCATTGTCCTGTCACTTCGATATTTGCCCCCGACCATTCGGGAGGAGGCATACAGATAGAGTCGGGATAGATATGTGCGTCGGTGCAAATCGTCTGACCGAGCACGGCATCGCAGGAAATCGTGAATAAAATTTCAATGGTGCCGCATTCTTCAATGCCCACATCTCCCAAATCAAATCGCAACACATTATCGCCCACATTTGTGTAAGCCAGCGTTGCACCGGTGATGGTGACCTCGCTATCTATTGCCACTTCTATGTAGGCATTTTCGGCAACAGCCGTACCGTCGTTGCAATATTCCAGGATGTAAGAATTATCCACACAGCTGCGCATGGGGCTGTAAGGAGCAATGTCCATAAGGAGGTAAGGGCAATCAATAATTTTTTGTGGAAAAAAGTCAATGGTATCAATTCCTGCAATCGTATCCATATTGACCGTGACAATCCCCGTACAATTTTCTTCCCAATAGGGCGACTGGGCAGGCAAAAGCTCTATGGTATTATTTCCCGGGGCAGTGGGCAGTAAGTAGCGCCCCAAGGCGTTGGTAATCGTGTAAAAAACCCCCTCTGAATTAGTGACCTGCACCATCCTGTAAGGAAGTAATATTTCACCGGCATCTTCCCCGCAATTTTCGTTAAGATCAAAAACCACCTTTCCCGTAATGGCTCTTTCGTTGCAAACACCGGAAAAATCATTGCAAAATGATTCAAACTGATCAACTTCTAAACCGGGGTTATTGTCCAGTGTGAGAATATCATCGCAAAAGACGACGTATTCAGGAGGAATGCATCCTGAAAACTGATTGCCACTTAGGTCAATTCTTAAAGTGATCACGTCTATCCAATCATACATATTTGCCAACTCGGCAGGCAATGCTCCGCTTAGATTATTATTATCAAGGAAAAGGTTGTGTAAACTGGTAAAATTCCCAATCAGAGGGGAAATGCTTCCCTCTATCATTGTCTCCGATAATATGATGTCACCTATGTTGGTCAGATTGTACAATTCGTCAGGTATTTCTCCCCCTAAAGGATTTTGCGAAAGATTTAATGTTTCCAAATTGGTTAAATTGCCCAATTCTGGCGGAATCCCTCCCGTCAGTTGATTATTGTTGAGCCTTAAATCAAAAAGTTGAGATATATTCAGGAGTTCGACAGGAATAGTACCTGATAATTGATTTTTAAATAAGTATAGATATTCCAGGTTGTCTAAATTTCCAAGTTCGGGAGGAATGTTACCGGTGAGTTCATTCTTTGATAAATTAAGGTAAGTAAGGTTCTGTAAATTGCCCAACTCGGGAGGTATATTTCCACTAATATTATTTAAAGACAATTGTAATGTATTCAAGCTACTGACACTTCCCAATTCAGGGGGTATATTTCCCGAAAGGTTACAACCGTTCAATTTCAAACTTTTCAAAGCAGGGAACCCTCCCGGTTGAATTGTTATCATTCCCGATAGATGATTGCTACTCAAATTCAATCTTTTCAGATTGGGAATTGTTCCCAGTGATGCGGGTATTTCGCCTGTTAAGCTATTAAAGTCTAAATCTAAATTAGTGAGATTTGATAAATTACCCAGAGCGGAAGGAATGTTACCGCTAATTTGGTTGCTTGGTAAACTGAGTATGGTCAGATTAGATAAATTCCCTATCTCAACGGGAAGTTCTCCTGTCAGGTTGTTGGACGAGAGGTCAATTTCCGTAACACATCCATCATCGTTTACAACCAGGCCATACCACGTATCAATTGGCTGTCCCGGCACCAACCAGTTGTCATTATTTGTCCAGTTATCGCCGTCCGTCGCCTCATAAAGGGCCACTAATGCGAGCGAGTCTTCTGTCGGGTCACATTGAGCCGACAATCCCAAAGGCCTGAAAATCATCAGTAGAAGCGCTATCCCAAAAAGATAATTACTGAAAGATTGGAGTGTAAAACAGTTTCTCATGTTTTGATATTTTTTTATTTCAAAAACAAATTTGGCGCAATCGGACAGACAAATCAAGAACAAATTATTACTTTTGTACAAAAAAACACAAGATAATTTTTTTATTAAATCTAATAAATAACTTATTATCATTTATTTATATGAACTTTTATTTATAAATTTGTACAAAAAAATAATGACTAATACGCTTGTCCATGAGATATTATCCGGCTTTTCTAAGGAAGAATTCAGGGCATTTGGTGTTTTTTTACAATCGCCCTACTACAATCGGCGGATGGATTTGATTCGGGCAAACCGCGTTTTCACAGCGTATTTATCCAAAGGACGAAGTCTTCCCTCCAAGGCTGTTTTTTTCAAAAAAGTATTCCCCGGCGAGCCATACAACGACCAAAAACTCCGCCTGACACTCAGTCGCCTCCATAAATTATTGGAAAAATTCATCGTCATAACCACTATGGAGCAGATGCCTCTTGAGGCTGAAAAGCTGCTTATTACCGCTTATCGCAAAAGAAAACTCAGGAGGAATTTTGAAAGGAGTATCCGCAAAACCAACAGGCAAATAGCGCAACAATCACTCAAAACGCCCGACTTCCACCTTCAACAATATCACATAGAATACCAAAACTATCTGCGTGGCTCCGACAATCCCCGCTCCAAATCTCTGAACCTCGAGAAGGTGGAACAATACCTCGATTTGGCTTATTTCAGCGCCAAGTTGCGGCAGGCGTGTTTTACGCTTTCGCATCAGGCGGTATCCAATATTCAGTACCATTCCGTATTGCTTACGGAAATCATGGAACTGGCACAACAGGAACCTTATAAAGACGAGCCCGCCATTTCGCTTTATTACCGTTTTATCCTGTTGTTTCAGGAAGGCGACATCGAAGAGTTCGGCTCCTTTCGGAAAGAATTATTTGCCTACAGAAAGTATTTTAGCAGGGAGGAATTCAGGGATATTTATCTATTGGCACTCAATTTTTGCATCCGAAAAATCAATCAAAACGAAAAGCCTTTTTTTCAGGAGACGCTCAATATGTACAAGAAGGGACTCGACATGGAATTGCTGTTGGAGCAGGGGCAAATATCCCGATTCACCTACAACAACATCGTTGCCATTGCGCTCAACAGGGGT
>JALVDO010000347.1 GCA_027008975.1 Saprospiraceae bacterium
CCTCCGGTGTAATGCATCTCCGTTTCATAACTATCCGCTCCTGTTATTATCCATTGCCAATCTGCCTCCGTAATGTCGAAGAAATCACTTACGGCTATGCGATAAGTAACCGTACTGTACTCACAGACCTTCTCCTGCATAATAATCGGGGAGACCGGTTGATTTTCCACAAAAACGCCATCCTCTCTGATGAAATAAGTAGTGGCTTCATTCTGTGGGCACACTTCGTAGGCATCCGAAGAAAAAGGGTACTCAATGATGGGCGTGCAGGGGATGATAGTCGTTGCAGCAATCGTGGTACCTGTCGCATCTGTCACGGTTACAGAATAGTTTCCGCATGCATACATGAATGTGGACGTCATACTACCATTAACACCACCACTACTCCATACATAAGAATAGGGTTGCACCCCTCCTGTAACAATCACATTCACAGAGCCATACATTCCTGCCTCGTCGCACCCTGGGGTTACCTCAAAACTAATCATCATAGGATCCTGTCCCCTAGCGGCAATAGCAAGTAGAAGAAAGAGGGACGATAGCAAAAGTTGGTAAAATTTTTTCATTAGCTGTTGTTTTCAAAGTTGTGTACTCACAACGCCCTGTAGTGTAGGCGGTGACAATACGAAAAAGAATTGGCTGTAAATATAAGGGATTTTAGGGAATTTTTATTACCTCCTTTTACCATTCAGGCACAATGGACACAAATTGGTGGCGATATTGACGGAGTGATTGCAAAGGAGCAGTTGATCGCTGCCAATCAAGAGACGCTAATTCCCGTAAGTTGTACAGAACGAAGCCGATGGCGCTATGCGCACAGCCGAAGATTTTCGGATGCCCAAACTATGATGTCCGCCAAAGCCCGCTATACAAAGATGGAAAGTGTACACAAAAGTCTTGCCTTCAACAACTCCTTTGTTTTTCTAACCCAAAAAACCAAATGGGCGTCATCATCTTCGTAGCTGTCCCTTAAACACCTCCAATCCACAATTCAAAAAATCAACATAGCCCTGCTTGTCGGAATTGTAGCCACGTGGTGCAGCCATCACCTTTTCGTCTGGTGTCAGCAGCACGTAAAGTGGCTGCGAATTCTGCTCGAAGTTGGTGATTTGGAAATCCTGCCAAAGGCTGCCTACTGTCCGTAATTTGCGATTGGTGCGCTTCGAGACGGGCGGATTATCCAATTTCTGGCGGTCATCGGTGTAGAGAGATACTAGAACGTAGTTATCGGATATGCTATTCCATACTTTGTCCAATACCCAGATATGTTCCTCTGTCTTTCGGCAATTCACACAGCCATAACCGGTGAAATCCAGCAGAACCGGCTTGTTAACTTCTTTGGCGTAAGCAATACCTTCACTATATACCTTGAAGCAATTCAGATTATTGGCGCATTTGGTATAAGAAGGATATTTTGCTTTAATAACCGGGTCAACCTCCGGTTCCGGTAAGAAAATATTGTAGTGCGCCGGTGGTGCAATACCACTTAATAGCGAAAGAGACTCGTAGGACTTGCGGTGGTCATTGTATTTGAATCCTGTCATCAGATAAATAGTGAATGCTCCAAAAGCCAATCCGGCAAATAGGCGTGGCAATGGTATTTTTCCGGTTTTCGGGCTGTCGTGTGGGAAGCGATAGGCTCTAAACAGATAGAGCGTCAGTGCTGCAAAACACAATATCCATATCCCCATGAATATCTCATATGGCAATATCCCCCAATGGCTCGTCATATCTGCTACGGACAAAAACTTAAATGACAATGCCAATTCGATATAACCCAATACTACTTTGACGACAGTCATCCAGCCACCTGATTTGGGTAGGCTGTTGAGCCATCCCGGAAAGGCTGCAAATAAGGCAAAGGGCAATGCCAATGCCAGTGAGAATCCAAACATAACAACTGCCGGCCCGAGCGTACTGGTCGCCGATGCTACCAAAGCCGAGCCGATAATGGGACCTGTACAGGAAAAGGAGACAATCGCCAGTGTAAATGCCATAAAGAATATGCCAATCAGTCCGCCACGTTCCGACATGGCGTCACTCTTGGTTGAGAGCGAGCTGGGAAGCGTAATCTCGTAATATCCAAAAAAGGAAAAGGCAAAAAATACAAAAATGATAAAGAATAGCACATTGGCAATCCAGTTGGTTGATAAATCCTGTAACGCGGTTGCTCCAAATATGCCGGTAATTAGTAAGCCGATGGATACGTAAATGACGATGATGGAAAGCCCGTAAATCAACGCATTGCGGATACCTGCCGCTTTGTCTTTACTTCTCTTGGTGAAGAAACTAACGGTTAGTGGTATCATCGGGAACACACAGGGTGTCAGCAATGCCAATAATCCACCGAGGAACCCGAAGATGAATGTCCAAAAAAGGTTCTGATTTCTGACGACATTTTCTTCACCGCAGTTTCCCAAAGGAGATGTATAGGTCGCCTGAAGATTGGCGTTTGCTGCATCAAAAGTGCCTCCCTGTGGAGGGAAAGCGCCTGTTTTGTCCGACTGCTCTCCGGAGGAAGGGTTGCTGGGTACATGTATTGCATTTTCAGCAGCCGCATCCAATAAGACGAGGTTTTTGGCAATATCTACTTTAAAGGGATTGTCAAAAGGGCCAATACACTGCTTATCATCACAAGCCATATAGCCGTACATCCCGGTAATGGGAGTAGAGGGGTCTTTTATTTTTAGCTTTTGTTTGAAATGGATAGGTCCATGTGGAAATTTGACGACATTCACACCAAAAAGCGGGTCATTGCCGGATTTCTTTTTGCCAATCTCTTCTGTCTCACCGATTAATTCATAGTGGTTGCCTTTGTCGAATTCAAAGTAGGTCGGTATTGGACCACCATCGTCGGTGTGTTGGGAATAGACCGCCCATCCGTCTTTGATGGCAACATCGAATACGAGGGTGTAGAGGTCATCTCCTTCTTTTTCGAGGTGTGCTGTCCATACGATGGGCTTTTTTGCCGTTGGCGTTGCCGTTGCTTTGCCCTCATCGACAACGGTTGGTTCATTTTTGAGTTTTATTTGAAGGTCGGCCTGCTCACCGGTATTGGTGGCAGCTTTATCTGTTGTCCAGATGGCTGTTTGGTTATCGGGAGTTTGCTTTTTATCTTCCTTCTTTGCGGGTGGGGGAGGAGGAGTTTCCTGTGTTTTGGGCGCTGGTTTTTCCTCCTCCATTGTAGATTTTAATTCAAATTTGAAATCTACCTCTGTTGGGGGCAGGCAGCGGACATCATCACAGGTCATAAACTCCAAATAGCCGGTTATGGGCTTGTTGAGGTCGGTCACTTTTACGCGCTGGGTGAAA
>JALVDO010000348.1 GCA_027008975.1 Saprospiraceae bacterium
CGTACTTTGCGTGAACCTTTGCGTCCCTCTGCGAAACCTTAGCGACCTTTGCGGGAACCTCGGCGAACTTTGCGAGAACCTCAGCAGCGAGAACACAGCCGCTCACCGATTCCTTTGGGCTCAATGATCGGAAAAAGGAACAAAAAAAATAAAAAATATGAATTATAAACCGGCGATGTACAGTTTACTTTTTTTTCTACTAATAATCAATGTCAATGGCTGTGCAGTCAAGGATTATCAATCCAAGGCGCGTCCTATCAAACACAACGTATGGGATAGCCTGTTGCGGGCGCACGTCGATGAAGACGGCTGGGTAGATTATGAAGGAATAATCCGGGACAGTAGCAAATTAAATAAGTACCTGCACCTCCTTAAGACCCATCACCCCAATGATAAATGGTCGGTAAACGAACAAAAGGCTTATTGGATTAATGCCTATAATGCCTATACCGTTAAATTAATTGTTGACCACTACCCTATTCCGAGTATCAAAGATATAAAAAAAGGCATCCCCTTCATCAATACGGTATGGGATATTAAATTTATTCATATCGAGGGTGCGACCTATGATTTGAATAATATCGAACACGGAATTTTACGTCCGAAATTCAAAGACCCGAGGGTACACTTTGCAATTAACTGCGCATCTTTTTCCTGTCCTGCTTTGCGCAATGAAGCTTATAAAGCAAAAAAACTGGACAAGCAATTGGACGATGCCGCAAGAAAATTCCTCGCCGATAAGAATAAAAACATCATTACCCCGACGGATATTCAAATTTCAAAAATATTCTCCTGGTATCGGACTGATTTCAAGACCCAAAGCGGAAATATCATTGACTTTCTGAACCAATACGCTCCTGTGAAGATTGAAGAGGATGCCAAGATTAGCTATTTGGATTATAATTGGAGCCTGAACACTCAATGACCTCTGGCCGGAATGGAAATCTAATACTGCCCTTTCTTCATGCGATCGAGGTCGCGTTTATTTTCCCGTTCCTTGATTGCATTTCGCTTATCGTAGGATTTTTTACCTTGGGCAAGGGCTATTTCGACTTTGGCGAATCCCCGTTCGTTAACAAAAATTCGGAATGGGACGATGGTGAAGCCGCGTTCTTTAATTTTCTTTTCGAGCTTTCGCAATTCGGGCTTTCGGAGTAGTAATTTTCGGTCGCGGCGAGTCTCGTGATTATGGACGTTCCCGAATTTGTACTCGGCGATGTAGAGGCTTTTTATCCAGAGCTCGCCTTTTTTGAAGATACAATAGGCATCGCGTAAGTTGGCTTCGCCACGGCGGATAGATTTTATCTCTGTACCCTTCAGCACTATTCCCGCTTCAAATGTGGCAATAAAGTGGTATTCGTACTCCGCACGTTTATTAACTATCTCTACTTCTTTTTTCTTTTTTGCCATAACTATATTAGAATTCGATTGTAATCCACCTGTTCATAAACGAAAAACCTTATAATTTAGTTCTCAAAAAAAGGAGTTTCTCAAAAGTCATGGGCATAACAATATAGCCTTAAATTCGTATAAAAGGGTGAAATAGTTGTTATTTCTTTGCATATAGATAAAGATAAATGTAAACTTGCGCACTAAAAACGATACAAAGGTAATCTTTTACCTTTTTATTTTTACAAATAAATGCACCTGAGTAGTTGGACAACTACTTACAAAACCATCAAGTATGGATTATTATAAAGAATCGTTGCAATTACATAAAAGGCTAAAGGGAAAAATCAAAACCACCCTTAAAATGGAGGTGCGAACCAAGGAAGATTTATCACTCGCCTATTCACCCGGAGTGGCAGCACCTTGTATGGAAATTGCCGAAGATGAGGAAAAAGTTTGGGATTACACCTTCAAGGGTAATATGGTTGCGATTGTAACCGATGGCTCTGCCGTGCTTGGATTGGGTAATATCGGAGCAAAAGCAGCATTACCCGTCATGGAGGGGAAAGCCATGTTGTTCAAAAGATTTGCACACATTGATGCATTTCCCATTTGTATCGACAGTCAGGATGTGGATAAAATCGTAGAGACTGTCCGGTTGATTTCTCCCGTTTTTGGAGGAGTAAATCTGGAAGACATCTCTGCACCCAGAAGCTTCGAGATTGAGAAGCGCCTCCAAGATCTCGGTATTCCCGTTTTTCACGACGACCAGCACGGTACCGCTATTGTCACCCTCGCTGCATTATTCAATGCTGCCAAGGTGGTCAATAAGCCACTCCATCAGCTAAAAGTAGTTATCAATGGTGCGGGGGCTGCCGGTATTGCGATTGCACGTCTATTAAAATGTGTCGACAATAAGGATGAGTCTTGTATTGCTGTCAAAGAAGTGATATTATGCGACTCAAAAGGAATTATCCATTCCGGTAGGGAAGACCTGAATGATGCTAAGAAAAATGCACTTTCCTTCACAAATGAATCCGACACCCGAGGAGGGCTAAAAGATGCAATAAAGGGAATTGATGTATTTGTTGGGGTCAGCGCCGGAGGAATATTAGACAGAAATGATATTCGTACGATGGCAAAAGACCCTATCATCTTCGCCATGGCGAATCCGGAACCCGAAATCATGCCCGAAGAAGCCTACGCCGGTGGCGCCAAAATAGTGGGAACAGGTCGTAGCGACTTTCCCAATCAAATTAACAACGTACTTGGATTTCCGGGTATCTTCCGGGGTGCACTTGATGCAAGAGCAAAGAAAATTTCTCCGTCGATGAAACTCGCCGCAGCAAGAGCTATTGCCGACCACCTAAAAGACCCCACGCCGGAGGAAATCATTCCTTCCACGCTTGATGAGCAAGTCGCATGGGCGGTAGCCAAAGCCGTCAAGGAAGCAGCGATTAAGTGTAACATTGCTGAAGGGGAAGCGGTGGATTGTTAAGGGTGGGTTCGGCTCCGTTCATATTCAACCTAGGATTGGGGAGCCCATACCCATACGGACTGGCTGGGCGGACTGACGACGTAGAAGGCCTGCATCCTAAACCAAAGGAAGGGATGAAGCCACACGAGCCGACTTTATCGTAAAGAGGTCTGCCACATGGCAACGGCTACGGTAGCTGAACGTGCTGTCCCGATAGGGCAGCATGGCAGGCTACCGCTTGTTCTGTCTTGTATTACCTCTTTCTTAAAACTTATATCCCACAAAAAAGGAGGAGCTTAATTGATTTGGGCTTGGTTCTGCAATGTATCTACTATACCTAATTCTTCCCCCTATGCTGTAATTTCTATATACTCCTATTGTAATTTGAGCCGCTATACCAATGCCAAGATCTTGGTATTTTCTTGAATCCGCTATTGCTTCCCAC
>JALVDO010000349.1 GCA_027008975.1 Saprospiraceae bacterium
CACCGGAACTAACATCATAAATGCGCGTTTCCGTCAAGGTGGAATGCTCCTGTCGATAATACCTGTTAATTTTAAAGTCATTAACACCATCTTTATTGAAGTCGAACAACTCCAGTACGGGAAGCGCTAATGTCGATTCTTCAGGAACAAAACGCCCGTCAGCCAGATGATACATTTGGCTGATGTCGTTGTCGATGATTGTTTCCAAAGGACGACGTCGTAGATTATCGTAGAAAATCACTTTCCCGGTAAGCGTACCGGCGGGTGGATTTTGGAGCAGCACGTAAAAAACAGAGGTCAGACTATCGCGGTCTGTCGCCCAAAGGGTGCCGAGATAGGTATCCTTCATTTTGAATTGTTTTTGTGCTGCATCACCATGGCATTCATTAATATAAAAATCCCTGATGACCTCACCAATCATGATTGTTTCTTCCGTAGGAAGCTGGATGCGACTTTGTCTATTCGCCAGATTAACATCCTCCAAGCGTACCGGAAAACTAACCGGCAGAATATCAATATTAGGATAAGTAAGCGTCGTTTGCGATGGTGTCGCCGACTGATGATTATCGCTATCCGCCTCCGTGCAGGCAAATACCAGTACCGATAGTAGTAGTAATATTGTAATTACTTTTCCGTATGCTACATTTTGTCTATTGATTTTTTTCATTTTTATAAATTTTTGAAATGTAAATACTTACCACCTCGTGACTTAAATCAACAGCAATTCCCCATGTGGAGTTTTTATCATGTTTCAAGCAACGAAAATAATTGACTTCCCGCAGATTTCACAGATTTACGCAGAATTTATCTGCGGTGATTTGCGAGATTTGCGGGAGAACTCTCAATATTTGATTACATTGGGAATTGCTGTGTGCACGTAAGTAGTTACTTTGAAATTTCTAATTCAGAAGGCTGTGGGAAACCTCCCGAATTTTTCAATCCTATAATGCTAAAGGAGTGATAAACGGCTCCTTTCCCGCAAACACCACAGGTAATTTGATGATATTTTTGATTTTATGCTCGATTAATTCTTTATAATATTCATTGTGTTCGATTTGATTCAGGGCTTTTTTAATTGCCGTATTAATTCTTTTATGAAAATGGGCATCGCTTTCTGTTACACCTTTTTCCTCTACTCGCTTTATTTCAATAACGATACCGTATTGGGCTTTATCATGGGGAATAAGCAGAATATCATATCGCCCCTCGCCGCTTTCGCGGTTGGAGCGGATGATGTAGTCGTCACCAATAATGGCAAGCATACCCAAGAAATAAGCCTGATAGACGTTTTCCGCCATACCTCTTGTATCGAAATAGCTGAAGGTATCGCCGATGATTCTTCTAAAGCCTTTTTCAAATTGCGAAATGCGGTTGTTGATAAGGTGCTGAGTGGTCAATTCGAGGAGTTCCTTTTGTACTTTGTTTTCATCTTCCAGCCAATTGATGATAATGTTTTTAAAAATGGTTTTTATTTCAAAATTGGGGACTCTTAGCATGTAAGTTTCGTAATCAATTTTCTCGACAGGCGTCAGATAACCGCTAAAAGTCAACAATGTCCAAAGCAGCCTTTTGTTTCCTTCGAGGTCGGAAAAGATGAAGTTTTCATCTATGGTTTTTTTCAGTGCTTCGCCGGAAATGAGTTTTTGCAGATCGTCATAAGTTTGGTCAACGCCGGGCTCGGTGATGCGTTTTTTTATCAAGGGGTCGGAGCCGGTATTAACCCAATAGGGCTTAAAGCCCTGTTCATGCCTTGTCGCATAATTAATGATAGACCAGGGGTTGTAAATCCGGTCGGTTTTGCCAAAGTGGTAGCCATTGTACCAGTATTTTACATCCTCAAAGTTATTCTGCAAGCCAAAATATGCTAGAAGTTTTTGGGTTTCCGGCTCTGTAAACCCAAATTTATCATCAAAATAAGGATCGAGGATAGTATAAACCCCCGGGTTGTTAAATTCCGAAAAAAGGCTTTCGCGCGCTATTCGCAATATGCCGGTTATCAATCCCTTCTCCAAAGAATCATTTCCTTTAAATGCATTGCCTAGGAGACTCTGCATAAACATGATTATTTCGTCGTAGTATTTATTGGTGTAACCGGAGATGATGGGAGAATCGTATTCATCAACAAGAATAATGGTTTTTTGTCCGAAATGTTTATTGAGGTATTTGCTCAAATCACTAAGGCCGTATCCATAATCAGAGATTCCTCCCTCTCTGAAAAAAATCATCTTAAATTGCCTTCGTTCCGCTTCATTTAGTTTTTCAGAATCCAAAAGGTATTCGTGCTCCTGATAAAGTTCCGATATTTTCTTTTTGATTATTTCAAAAGATTCCTCCCAGTTCCTCCCCTTCACATTCTTCAACGTAATATTGATTACCGGATACCTATTTTGGTTCTGCTCACAAAAGGTCTTATCTTTACTAATATTAAATTCCGAAAACAAGCTAACACTATCCGGCTTGCGAATATCAAAGAAATGCTCAATCATCGACAAATTCAACGTCTTGCCAAACCGACGAGGGCGAGGCAGTACGATTACCTGATTTCCATCTTCAAAAAACTCCTTAATCAACAAGGACTTGTCAACAAAATACCCATTATTGGAGATGATGTATTCGAAATCAGAATTTCCTATCAGTATTCTTTTCATTTCACTTATACTTTCGCAATGCGATTCCCACAAATTTACAACTTTTTTCCGTTACCGCAAAATGACTTACCTTTGCGCAATGCAAAATATATTAGTAACAGGGAGTAATGGACAATTGGGGCGATCGATTCAGGAAGTAGCAAATGACTTTCCGGATATTTCCTTTGTATTTGCAGACAAAAAGGTATTGGATATTACAAAACAAGGGGCGGTTGATGATTTTTTCGACCGGCATTCGTTTGATTTTTGT
This sequence comes from Saprospiraceae bacterium, assembly GCA_027008975.1. GTDB lineage: Bacteria > Bacteroidota > Bacteroidia > Chitinophagales > Saprospiraceae > JALVDO01. The sequence continues at coordinate 2,899 of JALVDO010000349.1, forward strand.
ATCAATACGGCAGCTTATACGGCAGTGGATAAAGCCGAAGAGGAAAGAGATTTGGCATACCTCGTCAATGTGACAGCGGTGAAATATTTGGCGAAAGCCTGCAAAAAACAAGGGACAAAACTGATTCATTTCTCCACCGATTATGTCTATGCCGATTACAACCGGCCACTATTGGAGACGGATAATACCAATCCGCTGGGCATCTACGCCCGTACAAAGCTGGAAGGTGAACTGGCACTACGGGAGATGCTACCGAATAGCTGCGTAATACGGACTTCATGGGTCTATTCCCCGTATGGACACAATTTTGTCAAAACAATACTGCGTCTGAGTAAGGAACGAAAAACGCTATCTGTTGTTTATGACCAGATTGGGACGCCGACCTATGCCCCGGATTTGGCTGTGGCAATT
>JALVDO010000350.1 GCA_027008975.1 Saprospiraceae bacterium
AGGTATTGCCCTTTGGGTTTATGATTTTTTGGCGGGTGTCAAAGGCGATGACCGGCGGCAAATGCTCAATAAGCAGGAAACGGAAGCAAAAGAACCCTTGCTCGATAAATCAAGGCTGAAAGGCGGTGGTTATTACGCCGAATACCGGACGGATGACGCGCGACTAACGCTTTCTCTCATCCAGACGGCAAGGAAACACGGTGCTGTATGTCAAAATTATGCACAAGCCACATCATTTGAATACGATGAAAACGGTCAGGTGTCCGGTGTACATGTTATTGATAAAGAGACCACCCGAAAGGTATATATTCGGGCTCGGCAGGTAGTTAACGCTGCAGGCCCATGGGTAGACAAAATCAGAGAGCAGGATAATGCACAGGCCGATGATCGGTTGTTTTTGAGCAAAGGTATCCATATTGTCATTCCCCATGAGCGCTTTCCTGTCCATCAGGCGATATATTTTGATGTGGGGGATGGGCGTATGATTTTTGCCATTCCACGCCTTAGCTGTACTTACATCGGCACCACAGATACGGAATACGATGGTGATCTCAGTAAAATTCCCGTATTAAAGGAGGAAGTCAATTATTTATTGGATGCGACTAACCGAATGTTCCCAAGTGTCAAATTAGTCGAGAAAGATGTCGTTTCTTCCTGGGCTGGACTCCGTCCGCTCATCCGCGAAAAGGGGAAGTCGGCAACTGAAATTTCCCGCAAGGACGAGCTCTTTATCGCACCTTCCGGGCTAATTAATATCGCCGGTGGTAAACTAACAGGCTATCGAAAAATGGCAGAAAAAGTCGTTGACAAGGTCGTTAGTTTGTTGGATGAGGATTATTTACCGATACAGACCCAGACGCTTTTGTTGGATGGGGCACCTGAAAATGGCGAGCAAGGAGTAGCGCAATTACTCGCTAATATTTCCAATAGGGTGAAGCTTCTCAAGTTGCCGGAATTACGTACCACCTATCTTTTGGAGAATTATGGTCAGAATGCCTTTGCCATCCTTGATGGAATGTCGGAATTTGAGGAAGAAACCGACCCGGAGATGTCGCTAATCCGGGCTGAAGCCAAATATTGTATCCAAAATGAGCAGGCTCGAAGATTGGTCGATTTTTTTATAAGGAGGACTGGAAGGTTGTATTTTGACATTGATAGTGTTGATAAGAGTAAGGACATTATATTGCAGGATTTTGCCTATTTGCTGAACTTGGATGCCTTTACGCAAATGGAGCAGGTCGCCGAGTTGAATGATTTAATGATTTAATGATTCAATGATTTAATGATAAAATGATTTAATAATAGATTGGGCGATTGGGCGATTGAGCGAATGAGCGACAAGGTGATAACTTCAAAGCCCGTACGGGCGAGAAGGTGTCAACTTGGGAGCGGGTTGCGATGATTGAGTGAATGAGAAATGAGTTGTGAGACTTAGAGACTTAGAGATTGTGAGAGACTGGGAGATCCTTAGCGCCCCTTTGCGAAACCTTAGCGCCCCTTTGCGGGAAATAATAGAATGATTGAATGAAAGGGGGAACGCGGATAACACGGATTTAAAGGATTTACACGGATTTGAATGGGTGAATGAGAATCGAAACATCCTTTGCGCCCCTATAAAACCACTATAAACTTAAAAACAATGATAATTAATTTCGGATTGACATTTGATCAGGACGAATATCCTTTGCGGGCGACGGAGGGGATAAATATTTATCATTGTGGAATAGAGAAGCTGCTCGCCATACTCGAAATGCAACTGGGCGTACCCTATCTCGAAGGCGATTTGGAACATATCCGGATTGAACAATACCGGCAGGCATTAAAACAATATAAAAAGGAGGTCGGAAAGGTTTTTTATGGTGCATCTTTAGCGGCAAGTCCTTTCTCCACCACGGTTGAGTTATTAGAACGACGGGATGAATTGCTACTTTCCGGATGGGATTTTAATATTACAGATAATATGCCATTGCGTCTGAAGGCGTTCGCAAAGGTAGAATGTATTTTTAGGGATAATGAAGATCGGGTATGGGGTATGGCAGACAGATACGATAGCGTTTTGAGATTGTTGACGTCTCGAAAATTGCCGATTAAGCATTTTTATTTGCACGAGCCTATTGCATTGTTACCTCCTCTTTTGCAAAGGATAGTCGAATTATTTGAGGGGCAGGGCATTCCCTGTTCGGAATTTGAGGTTAAGGAAGGTATGGGAGATGGTGATCTTGGCGTTTTACAAAGTGCTTTATTGACGGATGATTATCAACCTGTGGTGGCAAGTGGGGATGGAAGTCTGTTGATAATTAAAGCAGAGAGAGAGACAACATTGGCAGAATGGTCGGCAAAATGGATGGCGGCAAATCCTGGTTTTACACCTCAATACATCATTCCCGATACTGCCGGTATTATCGATAACGCGTTTATACAGGAAGGACTTCCCGCATTGGGTATTCAGTCTGTTTCCATTGCTCGTCCTGCATTGCAAATTTTGAAGCTTATTCCCGTTTTTTTATGGCATCCCATCGATCCCTTCAAGATATTGGAGTTTTTGTCATTAGCATTGAAGCCTCTGGATGATAATTTGGCGCGTAAAATTGCACTTTTCTTATCTGAAAAGCCGGGAATTAATAGCGAAGGTTGGCGGTTGACTGTCCGGCAGTTTTTTGACGGATTGCAAGGGGAAAAACCAATGAAAAAGCAGGAAATAGAACGTCAATACCATTTTTGGTTTGGTCGAAAAAGGTATCCCGTTCATCAATTAATTCCCAAGAGTGAACCCATCCAAATATATCGCTATCTCAGCCAATGGGCGACGGCGGCTTTTGATGAAAATGGAAGCAATAACACCTCCTTAATCGTATTAAAAGAGCAGGCAAAGCGCATTTATGAACTATTGGAGTCGCTGCCGGAGGAGCAATTGAGTTATTTAGAGTTGGAGAATATCATCCGGACGATTTACCAGCCGGCCCCGGTTCAGCTGCAGGAGAAGCAAACCGGACATTTTCCTTTTGTCAATCATCCGGGGAGTATAAGCGACTCTGTGGATGCCCTCGTTTGGTGGAATTTCACGTCAACAGAACAAGAGCATTTCTTTTGTCCCTGGTATCGCCACGAAATTGAGTTTTTAGAGGGTAGGGGGGTGGCTGTTGAAAGTCCACATAAGAAAAATAAGCTAATTGTCCGTCAGCGTAAAATTCCCTTTTTGCGGACAAGGAAGCAGCTCGTCTTGCTGTTGCCCAAGACGCGGGAGGGTGCAGAGGTGGCTCCGCATCCTGCTTTTGGTTATCTCGAAGCAAAATTTAAGAACCTTTCG
>JALVDO010000351.1 GCA_027008975.1 Saprospiraceae bacterium
ATTGGTACAATAAAACACAATATTAATCAATTGCTCAAATAGGGAACTAATTTTTGTATTAATTGTTTGTAAAAATATACTTAGACCAAGGATAACACACGGATATGAATGGAGAAGATAAAATGTTGCTCGAGGTAGCGCAATCCGTCGCAAACGAAGGGTTCGACTGGGTTTTGTCGCAAGGTTTTGAATGGTATAGGGAATGGATTGTTCCCTGCACTAAAAAGATTAATGCGATATCCTCCAATGAAAAAATGAAAACCGACTTTTGGACAGAGATTGGCGATTTGTACGATATGTTAGACGTGCCGAGGCACAGTCTTAAAGCTTATGAACATGCTATTAAATTGGACCCCTCTTATAAATACCCACAACAGGAGTACCTCGACTTACTCTATCAAATTGGTGAATTCGAAAAGGGTTTTCAATTCAATAAAGATTATCTTGCAGAAAGTTCGGATGAAGCCTTAAAAGTTCATCAACAGAAAAAAAAGGAAGGGAGAAGTTATATGGAGGACAGTAGGACCTGGCACGCAAGGGAATATTTGTTGGATGGCAGATACGATGATGTCATAGCCCTGCTTGAGGAGGAAAAAAACAGTGACAGCCTACTCTTGATGGCTGCCACCTATAGTGCATTGGGCGAGGAGGACAAAGCATTAGACTACTGGCGAAAGTTATTGGATAAAAAAACAAAGATTGAGCTTTCCAATATCGATTGGTTTTATCTGTCTTCAAAATTATATACTAATCCGGAATTCTGGACAATAATCAGGGATTTGAGCCCCAAACTCAAGGGGACTTTTGAGCAGTTTACCTCCCTTATCAATACAAAAGGGAAGGTGATGCAAGGTGCAAAGATGCGAGATACCATTGCCAATTTTCACATCGCCCGCCTGAATAGGGATGTGCCGACGCTTTTGTCTATGTATAATGCATACCCCGATTGGAAGGAGTTGCGAGAAGTCATTGGAGAGCTTCAGGCTCCCGGTGAAGGATAAAAAGAAAGGATGATAGGAATTCGAAAAATAACACCGGATAATTTTGATGCCAGAGCGCGTGTCGTTTACGATTTCGCCAGCTATTGGCATCGCAACCAAAAGCGAAAGTACAGTAAAGAACCCTACGTTAACCACCTTGCTGCCGTCGCCAATACAATTTGGACATTTACCCGAAGCAGTCCCTTAGTAGCGGTTGCGCTTTGTCATGATTTGTTCGAGGATACGGATTGTGAGGAAGAGGTGTTGAGAAAAGCACTACGGGAAGCAGGTTATACTTCAGAGGAAGTCGGGTATATTATCCGGCTTGTTTGGCATCTGACCGATCAATTTACAAAAGAGGATTTTCCGGAGCTCAACAGAAAAGAAAGAATGGCACTGGAAGTGGAGCGCCTCTCTACCATCCATCCGGATGCCCAAACGGTCAAATATGCCGACATCCTAGATAATCAGCCGGATATTGCTAAAAATGACCCGCATTTTTCCATCGTGTTTACCCGTGAAGCCAAAGCGAAAATGAAGGTAATGGACAAGGGGTTACCCGAACTCCGAGAGTTGGTAAATGAGGTGATTAACCGTTGTTAAATTGGGAAGAAAGCTGCTTTAATAGTAGGAAAATTCTATAATAAAGAGTATATTTGCTCATCAGGTAAATCATCGTATGAAATCAAGAATTTATATTGACACGTCAGTTGTAGGGGGCTTTTTTGACATGGAATTTAAAGAGGCAACAAGGAGTTTATTCGAAAGGCTTGAAAAAGGAGAGATAATCTTTGTCGTTTCTGATTTACTCGAATTAGAGTTATCCAATGCACCGGAAAGAGTGAGAAATTTATTATATAATTATTCTTCAGATAAATTTGAAAGAGTGGTTCTGACGGAGGAGGTTATAAAATTGGCGAATATTTACATCGAAGAAGGAGTGGTTGGTAAAACAAGTCTGGAAGATTGTAGGCATATCGCATTAGCTACGGTGAACAGAGTAGATGTATTAGCAAGTTGGAATTTTAAGCACATTGTAAACTTAGAAAGAATTAAAGGGTATAATTCAATAAATTACAAGCTTGGGTATCAAATGCTCGAAATAAGAAGTCCGCAAAATTTAATTAATTATGAAGATTGAAGATAAAGTTAAGAAGTCGTTTGATGCTGTAAAAATGATGCGTGAAATTAGGGACAAAATAAGTCAGGAAACTCAGGATATGACCTTTGAAGAATTGAAAAAGTACATTCAATCTCAAATAAAGGCAAAAGGATTTAAGTCAATTGGCACATGACTCTGATTAATGGAGAGAATTGGGTTCAATGAATTAAAACCTCACTTCTATTTCTAATTTTCGCTTTAAAAAACTACTTTTGTTCCGATAGTTCAAAACCACAATCGTTTTATGAGTTCATTTGTCGTATCCGCCAGAAAGTACAGACCGGCTCGCTTTGATGAAGTAGTCGGGCAAGAGCACGTATCCGGCACCCTGAAAAATGCACTCAAAAACGAACACCTTGCCCATGCCTTTTTGTTTTGTGGTCCGCGAGGAGTAGGAAAGACGACCTGTGCGAGGATACTCGCCAAGGTACTGAATTGTGAATCTCCAACCGAAGATAAAGAGCCTTGCAACGAGTGTAGTTCCTGTGAAGCTTTCAATCAAAATGCTTCTTTTAATATTACGGAACTGGATGCTGCTTCCAATAATAGCGTGGAGCATATCCGCACGCTTATCGAGCAGGTGCGATTCCAACCCCAGCAGGGCAAATACAAGATATTCATTATCGACGAGGTGCACATGCTCTCCCAGCAGGCTTTCAATGCCTTCCTTAAAACGCTGGAGGAGCCACCGCCTTATGCTATTTTCATTCTGGCGACTACGGAGAAACACAAGATTATCCCGACCATTTTGTCGCGGTGTCAAATATTTGACTTTAAGCGAATACAGATAAAGAGCATTGTCGCACACTTAGAGGAGATTTGTAAAAAAGAAGGTATTGAAGCCGATGCCAACGCGCTCCATATCATTGCTCAAAAAGCAGATGGCGCTTTACGGGATGCTCTCTCTATTTTTGATAAAATAGTTGCTTTTGCAGGTAAGAAGTTTAGCTATCAGGACGTTATTGACAACCTCAATATCCTCGATTACGATTATTATTTCAAAATAGTGGAAGCCCTTCTGGCGGAGGATATGTCCGGGGTTTTATTACAATACAATGAAATTCTGAACAAGGGGTTTGATGGCAGCCTGTTTCTATCCGGACTCTCGGAGCATCTGAGGGATTTGCTCGTCTGTAAAGACCCGGAGACCCTTAAACTCTTAGAGGCAAGCGATGATTTGAAAAAGAAATATCAAAAGCAGGCAGGGCTCGCGCCAACTTCCTTCCTGCTGACCGCCCTGAACATCCTAAATGATTGTGATATCGAATACAAAATGGCGCGTAACAAACGCCTTCACGTCGAGATGGCGCTAATCAAGATTACCTACATCCAGCGGGCAATTGATGCCGGCAATCAAACTCCTGTGCCCGAAAAAAAAAAGCCTAACTTCGTAAGCGAAGAAATGCCAAAATACGGTGTAAATAACGGGCAAAAACCGGAAGAAGATACTCCGGAAAAAGACGCACCTGTCGCGAAGGAAGAAGTAAAGAAGGAAGGAGAACCAAAGCCGGCATCCATAACCAAAATAAACGGTGGTAGTTCTCTACTCGGCAGCGTACTGAACCACGTCAAAGAAACCCATGAGGAACAGATTGTAGCAGAAAAGGAAATCGTCCGTATTGAAAAGACATCCGACAATCTGAATAAAATTTGGGATGCCTTCGTTGAAAAACTGGAAGGGGGAGCGCTTAAGTCAACTCTCAAACAGGCTGGAAAAAGCTTCGTAGAAGACAAAATAGAAATAAGAGTCGGCACCTCTATTGCTCAAAATACCATCAGGGAAGAAAAACAACTAATCCCTTATCTACGCAAAGAATTTGCTGACGACACCCTACAGGTTACCATTGTGAAAGACGAAACCAAAGCGCCAAAGCCAACCAAAAGAGTCGCTCCGCTGAATGCAAAGGAGAAGTTTATCAAAATGCGAGCAGCCAATCCTGAGTTACAAAATCTTGCCATCCGTTTTCAACTTCGCCCGGATGAAGACTAAGATTAAGTTCAAATTCAAATAAAAATTCAACATAAATGACAAAAAAAATCATTCTTTGGAGTATCTGCCTGCTCATCGGCAGCCAAATTTTCGCTCAAAAACTAATTACACTTGATGATATTTGGAAAAATTATACCTTTTATCCGGCCTATGTCTCCGGATTTAATTTCCAAAATGATGGACAGCATTATACGCGTCTCGAGCACGATGCCATCCGGCAGTACGACCTGCTCACCGAACAGAATACCGGCGTTGTCCTAAATGGCGATGATATCGAAGGAAAGGAAGGATTCAACGGACATATCAGCGATTATAGTTTTAGCGAGGATGAATCCAAAATTGTCATTTCGTCGGAGACAGAAGCTATTTACCGACACTCAACCCGCGCCCGTTATTTCGTTTATGATGTGAAAAATAAATCCCTCACCAGCGTATTTCCGGAAGGAAAAATTCGGTACGCAACCCTTAACCCTCAGGGGGATAAAATTGCCTTTGTCCATCAAAATAACCTTTACGTAAAGGACTTAAAGTCCAATGCCATTACGCAAATAACAAAAGACGGGAAGAAAAACAGTATCATCAATGGGGCAACAGACTGGGTCTATGAAGAGGAGTTCTCTTTTTCCGTTGGCTTCCAATGGGCGCCCGATGGCAAAAAAATAGCCTTTTACCGCTTTGATGAAAGCGCCGTCAAAGAATTCACTTATACCAACTACAACGATGATGTTTATCCGGAATACGTCACCTTTAAATACCCAAAAGTTGGAGAAGAAAACTCCAAAGTGACCATCCATATTTACGATGTTAAAAAGGATATAACCACTCGGGTCAATAGCTTTGTCAACGAAGACCACTACATTCCGCGAATTAAATGGACACAGGATCCGAATAAGTTATGCGTTTTCAGAATGAATCGGCATCAAAACAAATTGGAATTGTTGTTGGCAAATGCCAAAACGGGCAAAACGACTTTATTATTAAAGGAAGAGAATAAATACTATATCGACATACACGATAATCTGACTTTTCTGAAAGACGGTAAGCATTTTATCTGGACGAGTGAGCAGAGTGGTTGGAATCACATCTATCTCTACGATATGAAAGGCAGGATGCAGTATCAAATAACCAAGGGCAAATGGGAAGTGACTGACTTTTACGGTGTTGATGAGAAGCGAGGGCTGGTCTATTATCAGGCGGCAGAAGAATCTCCATTGGAAAGGCAAATCTACGCTGCAAGTATTAAAGGCAAGCGGAAGCAGACTATCTACGGTGAAAAGGGATGGGCGAGTGCGCAATTTAGCAGTACCTTTGACTACCTGGTCGTTACACATTCTACGATTAACAGCCCAACGACCTATACGGTCTATGACAATAATGGGAAGGAAGTTCGCACTATCGAGGACAATGCCAAACAGGTTGCCAATCAGGAGAAGTACGGCGTTTCGGATGTTGAGTTTTTTACCTTTTCAACATCGACGGATGTCAAGCTTAATGGTTGGATGATAAAACCCGCCTTTTTTGACCCGGAAAAGAAATATCCGGTATTGATGTACGTCTATGGAGGACCGGGTAGCCAACAGGTGATGGATAGGTGGAAAGGACAAAATTACTGGTGGTTTCAGATGCTGGCTCAGAAAGGGTTTATCGTCGCCTGCGTAGATAACCGGGGCACAGGCGGGCGTGGCGAAGCCTTCAAGAAAATGACCTACCTCCAACTTGGTAAATATGAAACAGAAGACCAAATAGAAGCTGCGAGATACCTCGCCGACCTTGATTACGTCGATGAAAGCAGGATTGGTATTTTCGGATGGAGCTACGGCGGATATATGTCTTCACTTTGTCTGTTAAAGGGCAATGATGTATTCAAAGCGGCGATTGCAGTCGCGCCGGTGACCAATTGGAAGTGGTACGATTCCATCTATACTGAAAGGTATATGCGTACTGAAAAGGAAAATCCGGAGGGCTATCACGAAAACTCGCCCGTTTATTTTACCAATCAGTTGAAGGGGAATTATCTGCTCGTCCATGGGCTAAGTGATGATAACGTCCATTTCCAAAATTCGGCGGAAATGGCGAAGGAATTAATCAAAAATAATAAACAATTCGAGACGTACTATTATCCCAATAAAAACCACGGAATTTACGGTGGACTGACGCGCTTGCATTTGTATACCAAGATGACAAATTTCCTGATGGAAAAGCTAAAAAATACGGGTGTCAACAAAAAAAGGGTAAAAAACACCGGTTCACTGAAAATTATCCCCAATCAGCAAAAGAAGAAGATGAAATCAAAGCGTCGGCAGGAGAAATATTAAGGGAAATTACATTAAGAGTATGACAAAACACCAAGTATAGTAAGGTTTGTCATCTTACGTAAAAAGTTTATTATGAAATGGAGATTATCAAGGTTGCCAAAGCACAAAAGTTATAATTACACACCAAAGTACTACAACGAGCGAAAGGAAGAATTGCAAGAAATACTCGATGGTGTCGAAGAGCGCAAGTCCGAAGACATCAACGGGATGAAGGCTCGTATCTCCCGGGGTCTTAAAGGGGGCACCTCCACGGATCGCTCTTATAGGAAGAGGCGTGTCCGGCATTCTAATTATAGGTTGTTGTTGGTAATAATTTTCCTTCTTTTTCTTGCATACATCATAGTTACCGTATATTTGCCGGATATTATTTCTGTTTTTACAAAACAATAAAAAACTATGGCAGACCTCATTCAGCTTCTTCCTGATGCAATCGCCAATCAAATTGCGGCGGGCGAAGTTATACAGCGACCTGCATCGGTTGTTAAAGAACTCATTGAAAATGCCATCGACGCAGGAAGCACCAAAATACGGCTAATTATCAAAGACGCAGGCAAGACGCTGATTCAAATCATCGACAATGGCTGCGGTATGTCTGAGACGGATGCCAGAATGAGTTTTGAGCGCCACGCGACGTCTAAAATCAGGGAAGCCAGTGATTTGTTTGCCATCCGGACGATGGGTTTTCGAGGCGAGGCAATGGCTTCTATTGCGGCTATCTCGCAGGTGGAAATGCGAACGAGACGTCCCGATTCAGAGCTTGGCACCCTGCTTCTCGTGGAAGGCTCTATTGTGAAAAAACAGGAACCCTGCCAAACTGCTCCGGGCACGAGTATTTCGGTTAAGAATTTGTTTTTCAACGTGCCGGCTCGTAGGAATTTTTTAAAATCCAATTCGGTGGAGATGCGCCATATTCTCGACGAATTCCAGTTTGCGGCGATTGCTAACCCGGATATTTTCTTTTCATTACACCACAACGATACGGAGATGTTTCATCTGCCTCCGGGCAATTTGCGACAGCGGATCATCAATATTTTTGGAAAAAAATTTAATCAACGACTGGTGCCTATTTCGGAAGAGACAGATTTGTTGAATTTTGAAGGGTTTATCGGCAAGCCGGAATTTGCGCGGAAGACGCGGGGCGAACAATTCTTTTTTGTCAATCAAAGGTACATCAAAAGCCACTACCTCAATCATGCGATTATGGGTGCCTATGAAGAATTAATACCCAAAGGTACCTACCCTTTTTACGTCATATTTATTGACATCGACCCCGAGCGGATTGACATCAATGTACACCCCACCAAACAGGAAATAAAATTTGATGACGAGCGGATGGTTTACAACTATCTAAAGGTGGCTACCCGGCACGCACTCGGGCAATACAACGTCATGCCCACACTCGATTTTGATCAGGATACTAATTTTGCCGTCAAACTGGGTACACAGCCTTCTCAGGAAAAAGAAATATCGCGGGAATTGAATACGCCGTCACGTGGTGGAGGTTCTTCCTTTTCTCCACCTAAAAAAGACATCGACCGCTCCAACCTTCAGAACTGGGAAAAGTTATTCGAAGGATTAGAAGATTCCACCGAAAATATTCCCAATACAGCAGCATCCGACGACACGCCGCCGAATCAGGTCTCTGACTCACTGCTCGATGTGGAAAATATCGCCCCTTATCAAATACACGGCACCTTCATCGTCAGTCAGATTAATTCGGGTTTTTTGCTTATCAACCAGCACGAGGCACACCAGCGGATTTTGTATGAAAAGTATTTGGAAAATATGAATAGCGAGGCCAGTCCATCTCAACACCAATTATTCCCTACGACGATGAAGCTATCCGCTGCCGATGCGGAAATACTCAAGGATATGCTTCCCGATTTGAAACGGCTGGGTTTTGAGTTGGAGGATTTTGGCAATAATGATTTTATTATCAACGGCATCCCTTCGGATATGGCAGGTAAACAAAACGAGGTGAAAGTTATTGAGGGGCTTTTGGAACAATACAAACTCAATGTCAACCTCGACTTAAACACGAATGAACGACTTGCCAAGTCGCTGGCAAAAAGCACCGCCATCAAAAACGGCAAAAAAATGAGCGTCGAAGAGATGGAATCGCTCATCGAACAATTATTCCTTTGCCAAATCCCTTACAAAAGCCCTTCCGGGAAGAATTGTTTCCTAACCTTTGAACTTGATGACCTTAACAAACGTTTTGAAGCGTAGGGTGATAAGGCAGTTTACATAAACAACAATTTTATGCGACAATTAACAGAAGTGGTCAAACACTTAATCATTATCAATATTGTTTTTTTTATTGGTAGTAACTTACTGACCAATAGTGGGATGTTTGATGCCATCAGGCATTTGTCGCTTTATTATCCACAGTCACCTTCCTTTCGTCCTTATCAGCTTGTGACGCATTTGTTTATGCACGCTAATTTTACCCATATTGCTTTTAATATGTTTGCCCTGTTTATGTTCGGGCCTCCGCTGGAAGCCCTGTTGAAAGAAAAACGGTTTTTGTTTTTTTATTTCTTTTCGGCCCTTGGTGCTGTCGTTTTGCATTTTATCGTCGTTTATTTGCGGATTCACGCCATTATTCCTGAAGGAATTACACAGGGAGTAGACCTTCCTGCTCCAATGCTTGGGCAATTGAACGCCCTAATCAACATTCCGATGCTCGGAGCATCCGGTGCGATAGCAGGCGTTGTACTGGCATTTGCAATGAAATATCCCAACGCTGAGTTGATGTTGATATTTTTTCCTGTCCCAATTAAAGCGAAGTATTTGGTGCCGATTATGTTTGGGATAGACTTATACCTCGGTATTAGTAGTTTTTCATGGGATAATGTAGCACATTTTGCGCACCTTGGTGGTGCGTTATTCGGATTCTTATTAATTTTGTACTGGCAAAAGTTTGATTCAGACTTCAGAATACGGTAGGCAATGGTAGATTCAATTTGGGAAGATCTAAAACAACAGTATCGAAATGGCAACATGGTGACCAGAATCATCTTGTGGAATGCAGGTGTTTTTCTGGTTTTCTTTCTGCTCTATGTCGGGCTTAAAATCAGCAGTGGATGGCATTTGCCGCCTTTGTACCATAAAATCGTTTACTTCTTCTCTATCTCAAATGACTGGAAGCATAACCTGACACACCCGTATGTGATTTTCACCCATATGTTTCTGCATATAGGTTTCTTTCACGTGTTTTTTAATATGCTGTTATTTTACTACTTCGGCAGCATTGTCGGGGATTTCCTTGGTAATCATCGTATTTTACCCTTGTACCTGCTTGGAGGATTGGCGGGCGCACTGATGTATTTTGTCAGCATCAATGTGCTGGGTTACGGGGGCGGAGGGGCTCATTACGCTTACGGAGCCTCTGCGGCAGTCATGGCTACCGTTATTGCAGCCGGGGTGTTATCACCCGATTATATTATGAATCTAGTCCTGCTCGGCCCCGTCAAGATAAAATACATCGTCGCCGTTTTATTTTTGATTGATTTGGGAGGTGTTGCGGGTGAAATTAACACCGGAGGACATTTTGCTCACCTTGGTGGTGCCCTCTTTGGTTGGTTATTTGTATGGCAACTCCGCAATGGAAATGATTGGTCGGTGCCCGTCAATAAAGTACTGTTTAGGATTCAGGATTTTTTCAAAAAAATAGCGGATCCATCAAGACGACCACGTCCGAAGATGGTCTATAAAAATCCGGATACTTCAAAAAAATCTTCTGCCGGGAAGTCTTCACCGACAAGAGAAAGTCGCTCTCATCAGGAAGCCGTTGATAAAATTCTCGAAAAAATAAAAGCAAGTGGATATGAAAGCCTGACGAGTGAAGAGAAAGAATTTTTATTCAAAGCCAGTAAAAAATAAAACCCAAAACTTTGTTCTCCAAACTCCTGCTCCGATTCAATATTTTAGTGGTTTTTATTTCGTTTCTGACGTACCTGGCACCCTACGTTAATATTAAATCGCTTTGGCCTGTTTCGTTACTTGCGCTCTTTTATCCTTTTTTGTTACTGGCTAATATTTTGCTCATCGGGTGGTGGTTGTTCAAAAAGAAGAAAGCGGCATTGCTTTCGATCATTTGGCTATTTGCCGGATGGGGACATTTTAGTACCCTTGTCGGAACTCATTTGGGTAAAGAAGCAGCTACCAAAAGTAGCATTGGGGTATTGAGCTACAATTGCCGTAGTTTTACCAAAGATAACAAAAGGACAAATCCCGTTGCTCTGAAGGAATTTTACAACTTTCTGAATGAAGAGGAGATTAAGATTGCCTGCTTTCAGGAGTTCCCCTTCGCGAAGGATAAAAAGCGAACAAAGGCAATCGACGAGATTGTGCAAAACAGCGCATTAAAGTACTTTTACAATATCCCCAATAGCGGATTATTGATAATGTCCTCTTATCCTATCAAGGGCGTTTTGACTCACCATTTTCGGGAAAATAATAGGAGTAATGGGTTTCAATATGCAGACCTTACTTTGGGTAAAAATCGGATTGTTCGCCTTTTTAATATACATCTCCAAACGAACGCCGTCACACGTAGTGCGGATAAGCTGGCAAAGAAAGAAAACTATCAGGATAAGGAAACCTGGCTGACGATCAGGGGAATGCTGGGCAAATATCGACATTCAGCTATTACGAGGATTGAGCAGGCAAAAGAAATTCAGAAAGAAATTCAAAATAGCCCGTATCCGGTCATTGTCTGCGGAGACTTTAATGATGTTCCGCTCTCGAGAACCTACAATTTGCTGAGAGGCAAACTGCGGGATGGATTTGTAGATGCAGGGAGTGGCTTGGGAATTACTTTTGCGGAAAGCATCCCCGGGTTGAAGATTGACTATATTTTGTTTAGCGATGAATTGGAAAGTGACTATAGCTGCGTTTATCACAAGTTTTATTCAGATCATTATCCCATTTATTGCCGGCTGAGTTGGTCGGAGAAGGAGGCGAACAAATAACCGATGAAACGCCCACATCCTACCGGAACCAACGCAACCTCCAGCTCGCTGCGGCCTGTGGTCGCAATGCGGATATTGGCGTAGGATTTTAGCCTACTGTTTTAAGGCAAAATTACGAAAAAAAATTGCAACTTGGCAATCCACACTTATCTGGCTAAAGGGTTTTCTCATAAAAAGCTCAAGGCTACAGCAGGAATTTTTGCAAAGTAAAAAATCCTGTAAATCCTGCCGGTAAAAGGGCTAATTTTGTCAAAGAAAATTGGTAACTACTTGCCAC
>JALVDO010000352.1 GCA_027008975.1 Saprospiraceae bacterium
TTACCATAGAAGGCATAGAAGGGCATAGAAGGACGCCTAGATAAAATCTTATATGTTCTTAAATGTCTTATACGGTTCACGAAAATAAGTATCACCATAGAAGGCATAGAAGGGCATAGAAGGACGCCTAGACAAAATCTTATATGTTCTTAAATGTCTTATATGGTTCACGAAAATAAGTATTACCATAGAAGGCATAGAAGGGCATAGAAGGGCATAGAAGGACGCCTAGACAAAATCTTATATGTTCATAAATGTCTTATATGGTTCACGAAAATAAGTATTACCATAGAAGGCATAGAAGGGCATAGAAGGACGCTTAGACAAAATCTTATATGTTCTTAAATGTCTTATATGGTTCACGAAAATAAGTATTACCATAGAAGGGCATAGAAGGACGCTTAGATAAAATTGTCTGACTGCGCCTCAACCGAAATTGAATTGGTTGAGGCGTTTTTTGTTATCAAATCGTTAAAGGAAGGGTATTTCTTAACTTTTTCAACGAGATAGCTGTATCTTGGCTGTAGAAAGGGATATGCTATTTGTACAGTTGCTTTTCGGATAGTACACTAATTGGGTGTAAAATCCCGTTTGTTTTGGTATATCGCGAGAGGGATAGAAGCGGTATGCGCGGACGCAGGAGCACATATTAGCGGATAGCCCGACCCGACGGTAGGAGGGACTCGCCCAAAAAAATAAAATAATTATGAGATTAAGAAAAGAAACGATATTGTTTTCCATGGTTGGAGTGGTAGCGCTTATTTTGCTGTCTTCCCATGTATTTCCGCCTGTTGATAATGGGGAGAAGGAGTCTATTATTTTGCAAACGGTGATGAAGAATATCGAGCGGATGCACTTTAAGCCACGTCCGATTGATGATGAATTTTCGGAGGACGTATTCGATTTGTATATTGATCGTACTTTTGGGAAGGGGCGCTTTATCACGGAGGAAGACTTGATGCGGCTGAAAATATATAAAGACGATATTGACAACCAGGTGAATGAAGGTCGCTATGATTTTTTTGATATGGCGATGGATATATTGAAAAAGAACCGTGAAAAGACACAGGCGTATTATCGCGAAATCTTGGCCAAACCTTTTGATTTCACCATTGACGAGCAGGTTGAGATGGACGGTGAAAAACGCCCGTTGGCGAAGGATGATGAAGAACTGAAGACTTTTTGGCGCAAGTACCTGAAGTATGAGGTGCTGCAACGTTATCTGGAAGCGAAGGAAAAACAGGAAAAAGTGATAGCCGGCGAAGGAGAGGAAGCCGACGAGCCGAAAAATGGAAAGGTAAAAAAAGAGGATGACCTCGTTATCAAATCGGACAGGGAGTTGGAGCAGGAGGCCCGAAAAGATGCTTTGGAGATGTTTGATAAGTGGTATGAGCGCATGGGGAAAGTGAGGAGAGAAGATCAGGTGGGCTACTATATAAATACCATAACGGCGGTTTTTGACCCTCATACTAATTATTTCAAGCCGATTGATAAGCAAAATTTTGATATTCGATTTAGTGGAAGATTGGAGGGTATAGGAGCACAATTGCGTGTGGAAGGAGATTATACCAAGGTGATTAAGATTATTGTTGGCGGTCCGGCATGGAAGGAAAAAGAGTTGGAAGAGAATGACATTATCATGAAGGTGACACAGGATGGAGATGAAGAGCCAACGGACATCAAAGGGATGGTGATAGATGACGTGGTGCAACTGATTCGGGGAAAGAAAGACACCAAAGTCACGCTGACAGTAAAAAAGGTAGATGGTACAATAAAGGATATAACCATCACGAGGGATATTGTCATCATGGATGAGAGTTTTGCAAAATCTCTGATTCTAAAGGGAGAAGATAATGAGCGAATCGGCTATTTGTATTTGCCGAGTTTTTACGCTGACTTTGAGCATCCGGAGGGTCGGATGTGTGCTACAGACGTTGCCATTGAGTTGGAAAAACTGAAAGCGGAAAATGTAGATGGTATCATATTGGATTTGCGCAATAACGGTGGAGGTTCGTTGAGAGATGTGGTGAAGATGTCCGGTTTCTTTGTTGAAAAAGGCCCCATCGTGCAGGTGAAATCCCGTAATAGGAGCCCACGGATTTTGAAGGATAATGATCCAAGTGTTCAGTATAGTGGCCCATTGGTCGTCATGGTAAATTCGTTTAGTGCTTCGGCATCAGAAATTTTGGCGGCAGCTTTGCAGGATTATGACCGGGCAATCATCGTCGGTAGTCCGACTACTTTCGGGAAGGGAACCGTTCAGCGGTTTATCCCTCTTGATGAGACGATTCCGGGTTTTGACCAATTCAAACCACTTGGCAATCTGAAATTGACGATGCAGAAATTTTATCGTGTCAATGGCGGCTCGACCCAATTAAAAGGGGTCGCTTCGGATATTGTGCTACCTGATAGCTATATGTACATTAAGACGGGAGAACGCGAACAGGAAAAGCCACTAAAGTGGACAGAAATCGCGGGTGTACCGTATAATCAGGAGGTCTATCACGTGAAGCCGGCTCTGGCTGCAGTGAAGAGGAATAGTCTTGCGAGAATGGAGCAAGATACCGTTTTTGCAAAAATTAAGGAGAATGCGATGATTGTCAAACAACAGCAGGATAACACTACCTATCCGTTGGAGTTTAACGCATTCAAAGCGAAGGAAGATAAATTAGAAGCAGAAGCCAAAGCCTACGAAAATTTATTCAAAAAAGTCGTTATTCCCGATGTTGAAAATCTTCCGGAGGATTTGGCCGGCATCGAGCGTGACGAATCCAAAAAAGCGAGAAATGACGATTGGAAGAAGAGCGTCTCGAAAGATGTTTACATCAAAGAGACGATGAATATACTCCACGATTTAATTGTCTTTTCGGGTGATAATAACCGATAATAAAAAAAGCTCATTGAGTGTACTCAATGAGCTTTTTTGTTGTGGAGCCAATGGGACTCGAACCCACGACCCCTTGACTGCCAGTCAAGTACTCTAGCCAGCTGAGCTATGGCCCCAACGATGGTGCAAAGATAATAGTAACTACTCAAGTACCCACTATTTTTGCCCTAAAATGTTCTTTTTTCCCCTGTTTTTGTAAAAAAAATCTTATTACGCCCTGCGTAACCGCGATTTTTTTTACTCCTGACGATAATTTCATTATGTCAGGAACAAAGTTTCAACAGCTGAAAAAACACCTATTTTATGCCTAAAAACAGGAGCACCTGAGTAGTTACAGATAGAAAAACTGGAAATTAAGAAAATGTTTTTTCCGACGACATCAAATTTTTTCCATTTTGCCAACATACCTCTTA
>JALVDO010000353.1 GCA_027008975.1 Saprospiraceae bacterium
ACAAACCTTTACATACTTTTTCACGAGGTTGCTGCGGAAATTCCTTACCCCTATTTGAAGGGAACCTAAAAAGATGTACTTTTGCACTTCTGAAAAAATAATACAAAATCTAATGTATAGAACGCACAATTGCGGAGAGCTCCGCATCGAAGACGCAGGAAAGGAAGTCATCCTGAGTGGATGGATACAAACCTCCAATAATTTGGGACACATGAACTTTGTTCAGCTAAGAGACCGCTACGGGATTACACAGTTGAATTTTAATAAGGATGACAACGCGGAATTGCTCGAAAAATCGGGTAAATTGGGGCGGGAGTTTGTCGTCATGGCAAAAGGTATCGTGCGCGAGCGCAGCAGCAAGAATAAAAATATTCCGACAGGAGATATTGAAATACAGGTGCATGAATTGACCATCCTGAATGAGTCCAAGGTGCCACCCTTTACCATTGAGGATGAATCCGATGGAGGGGATGATTTGAGAATGAAATACCGTTATCTCGACTTGCGTCGAAGGCCTGTCCAAAATAATATTATCTTTAGAGCCAAGGTGGGCATGGAGACGAGAAAATATCTATCGGATCAGGGCTTTTTAGAGATAGAAACTCCCTTCCTGATAAAGAGTACACCGGAAGGCGCGAGGGATTTTATCGTTCCAAGCCGGTTGAACCCCAACCAATTTTATGCTCTTCCACAGTCGCCGCAGACCTTTAAGCAAATATTGATGGTGGCAGGGATGGACAAGTATTTCCAGATAGTGAAGTGCTTCCGCGATGAGGATCTGAGAGCTGATAGGCAGCCGGAGTTTACACAAATAGACTGCGAGATGGCATTTGTGACACAGGAAGAAATCCTAAATACATTTGAGGGCTTGACCAAGCACCTTTTCAAGGAGACACTAGGTATTGAGCTGGATGACTTCCCGCGAATGACTTACGATGAAGCTATGGTGCGCTATGGTTCGGACAAGCCGGATACCCGCTTCGGGATGGAGTTCGTAGAATTGAACGACCTCGCTCAGGGAAAGGGTTTTGGCGTATTCGACAATGCCGAATTGGTCGTTGGCATCAACGCGGAAGGGCAAGCCGACCAATATTCCAATAAGGATATTAAAAAACTGACGGAGTGGATGCAGCGCCCACAAATCGGTGCGAAGGGCTTGGTCTATGTCAAATACAATGACGACGGTAGCGTAAAGTCTTCCGTAGGTAAGTTTTTTAGCGATGACGACCTGAAAGCATGGGGGGAGAAATTCGGTGCCAAAGCCGGCGATATGCTACTCATCCTATCCGGCGAAACGGACAAAACGCGCAAGCAACTCAACGAGCTCCGTCTGGAAATGGGTAGAAGAATGGGACTGATGAAACCCGGCGATTTCAAGCCACTTTGGGTAGTCGATTTCCCGCTATTGGAATGGGACGAAGAGTCCGGTAGATTTCATGCTATGCACCACCCTTTCACTTCCCCCAAAAAGGAAGATGTTGACCGTATGCTGAACGGTGACCACGAGACGATGAAGAGCCTTCGCGCAGATGCTTATGACCTCGTCATCAATGGCTCTGAAATAGGTGGCGGCTCGATTAGAATCCACGACAGGGCTTTGCAGGAGCGCAACTTTGAATTGCTCGGATTCACGGAAGAAGAGGCAGAGGCACAATTCGGATTCCTGATGGGCGCCTTTGAATACGGTGCACCTCCACATGGTGGATTGGCTTTTGGTTTTGACAGACTTTGCGCAGTATTGATGGGGCAAACCTCTATTCGCGACTTCATTGCCTTCCCGAAAAATAATCAGGGACGCGACGTGATGATAGATGCTCCGGCACCTATTGCCAAGGAGCAATTGGATGAATTGTATTTGGAATTGAAGGAAAAGGAATAATCTTCAACTCATTTCCTTAAATTTTTGTTACTAAATACGAACAAGTGCAATCGTAGAGAAACTCCTCCCGTTATGTTACTAGAGAAATGATTGTCGGACGGGAAGAAACAATCCGACAACGGTAAAAAAGAAACTATGCGCAATATCATTTTAATAATAGGCGGTCTTTTCTTTGCATTGACGGCACTGTCAGCGCAACAGGAAGAAGGCGTGAACGGCACGACGATAATCAACGGGCAGGAGTATTCCATCATGATTAACGACTGTGGCGACACCCTCATTATGGCTCAATTGGATGAAATATCCATTTCTTCTCCAAGGCATTTCAAAGACATTAATGAGCGTAGAAAATACCGGCGATACAAGCGCTACGCTACTGTTGTGTATCCCTATGCCGTGGAAGCTATCAGGATATTTAACGAGGTGGATTATGCCACAAAAAATCTTCCCAAGCGCAAGCGTAAAAAGTATATCCGCAAACTACAAAAAGACCTGAAAAAAGAATTTCAAGACCCGCTGAAGAAATTAACCAAAACACAGGGTTATATCCTCACCAAAATGATAGAGCGGGAATTGGATACGCCTATGTACGACTTGATAAAGTCACTGAAAGGCTCCATGTCTGCTGCCTATTGGGGAACACTAGGTCGTACCTTCGGCTATCACCTAAAAGAAGGCTACAAGCGAGGCAAAGATCTGCTTTTGGATATGGTGTTGGATGATATGAATTTGTCTTATTAGATTTAACGTCCTCCTTCCCTTATTTTTTTTATCTTTGTACTTTTTCGAGATAAATACCATTGCACTTGAGCAAAAAGACATACTTTGCTTCTGACTTCCACCTTGGCGTAGATGCATCTCTGACCAGTCAGGCGCGAGAGCAGCAGGTTGTGCGTTGGCTGGACATGGTCGCGCAGGATGCCGAGGCGATTTATTTGTTAGGCGATTTATTTGATTTTTGGTTTGAATACAAAACGGTTGTTCCCAAGGGGTATGTCCGGCTATTGGGAAAGTTGGCCGAACTATCTGATAATGGTATTCCCATCTACTTTTTTACGGGAAATCACGACATGTGGGTCTTTAAATATTTTGAGGAAGAGTTGGGGATTAAAACCTATCGGGAACCAATTGAGCGAGAGATTCACGGTAAGAAATTTATCATCGGGCATGGCGATGGTTTGGGACCGGGCGACTATGGCTATAAATTCATTAAAAGCGTATTTGCCAATAAATTGGCACAGTGGGCATTTGCCAGATTGCATCCTAATTTTGCGATGAGGCTAGGGCATTACTTTTCGGGTACAAGCCGGCACAATAATAGAGAGTCAAACGTTTTCCTCGGGAGTGACAAGGAGTGGCTTTGCATCTATGCCAACGAAATGATAAAGAAAAAAGAAGTCGATTTTTTTATTTTTGG